>CAZXHO010000129.1:0-6626 GCA_964640365.1 uncultured Sangeribacter sp.
GCGTCATCAAAATTTCAGTAACTCAAAAGCAACCCGAATATGGAAAATTTGAAATTCATCCTGACTTTGATTTTGTTCTCAGCTTCATATATTCTGAGGGCGCAATCAATGGTAATTCACCCTGACTCTATCTCCGTAAACGATTCCTTGAAAAATGAAAAGGAGTTGATGGAGATTGTGGTGAACGCAAACCGTAAACACATTAGATCGACAAGTCGCGGCATAAAGGTGTCGATGATTGACAACCCGGTAGCAAAACTCGGTTCTGCTTCGGAAGCGCTCAAACAGCTTCCAATGATTGATGCTTCGAAAGGAGACATTGAAGTGCTTTGGCATGGATCTCCGCAAATCTATATCAACAATAAGCTCATCCGAAATACTTCTGAACTGTCAATGCTCTCAGCCGAGAATATCAAGGATGTGGAAATAATCACTAATCCTTCATCCAAATATGGCACTGATGTATCATCAGTGATATTGATTCGTACTAAGAAACAAAATGAGGGATTTCATGCCATTGCCTCAGGTAACGGTAGTGTATCGGAAGCATTCTTTGGATCCGGTGATGTGAATGTTAACTATCACACAGAAAGTGGATTTACATTCTTCAGTGATTTTTCTTATGGCTCTTCGGCATACAAACAGAAGCGTTATTATGGTGAAGAATTCTATAAACCCGGGATGCCTGAGGAGGAATACCATACAGTGACCCGGTCCACGGCGAAAAGTAGGAGTCAGTCGCTTTCAGCAGATGGAGGTGTGAACTATGATTTTGGCAAGCATTCAGCAGGAGTTAAATACTCTTTCTGCCGCACCCCGAAAAGTCATTATACAGACTTAGCAAATACAGAAACAGATTCACGAAATAATGTATCGTCTATTACTTCATGCACCGACCTTAACTCACAAAGTTCAATGCACCATGTTAACGTCTTTGGCGATTTTGCATTGCCTCTTACTATTGGTCTGAGAATTGACGCGGATTATGTAAATTCATCTAAAAGGTCTGTTTCTGCCGTAGATGAGAATGAATCATCTGAATGGGTTCGTAACTGTAACAGAACTATCAGTGACCTGTGGGCAGGGAAACTGGTACTGACCAGAAAATTCCAAAATACAGAAATTGAAATAGGTGGCGATATTTCCCGCACATCAAATAATCAGGACTTCACAAGTGTAGCTTCTGACCATTCATCTTTTTTAAAACCGGGAGAAGACAAGGTGAAACAAAACCTCTATGCCGTGTTCGGCAGCTTTGACTGGGCTTCTAATCAAAGATGGAATGTATATGGAGGCATACGTTGGGAATCAACAAATAGCAAGTATAGTCATGACAATATCCTTAACCCGGAAATATCACGTTCATATGTAAATCTTCTTCCAAATATAGGGATATCTTTTAATTCAGATATCCACGCTACATTGTTCTACCGTGCGTCAGTTTATCGACCCGGGTATCAATTATTGGACAATAACTACATCTATGTCACTCCTACGCTTTGGGAAACGGGCAATCCGGAATTAAAGACAACATTGGTTCATCGAATAGGATTCAATCTGTCATATAGGAGATTTATCTTACAAAGTTCTTTCACAATAAATGAGCGGAAATCAAGTGCTGTTTATTATTATGATACTGAAAAAAGTATAACCTTGACAAAGCCTATTAATCTGCCCCGTTATAAATCCTTTCGGGTAGTAGCTGTTCAGCAATTAGACTTCAGCTTTTGGCATCCAACATTGCAAGGGGTATTTTATATTCAAGACTTGATATATGGTAATCCACAGAGAAAATACAACAAGCCTATATATACTCTCTCAATGAATAATCGTTTTGATATACCCGGAGGATTTTATGCTTATTTGAATATTTATGGCATTGGAACCGGGAATCAAGAAGTAGTATACTCACACGGAACTTGGCAAACATCTTTAACATTCAATAAATCGTGGAATAATTGGACGTTTACGCTGTCTGCAAATGATTTGTTTGGCACATGGAGACAACCGTTTGACACAATTACCAACACAGTTGCATATTCTTCCAATCGGAAGGGCGGCTCACGGGCGGTGGCATTAAGTGTTAGATATACCCTTAACACTGCCAAAGGTAAGTATAAAGGTAAAATAGCAAGACAGGATGAAATTGAAAGACTATAAAAATTTAACTCAATGAAAAAATTGACAATCCTTATTATAATGTGCCTTATGGCAGTAATGGCAAATGCCCAGTTGAGATTCATGGAAATTGAGATTAATGACTCTACAACTACCATTATTTTCAAAAATGCGAAAATGAGTAAGGAATCTAAGGCTGCCTCTGCAATTCTTCACAATGATGGAATAAGCTATATTCCAATATCAATCATTTCAAAATATGAGAACTGTACCAACTCATACACCATTATTTTCCCAAGACAGACTGTTCTCAATAATACTACTGTCACATTAACTATCAACGGGAAGAAATATGTAGAAAATATATGGGAACATATCGCTGATGCTGCAATACTACATTATCCCTATTTTAATGACAATAAGGTTCGTATTATCAATAATAGGGAGGAATAACTCAGTAATTAGAACCTACAGCGAATGGGGTAGATGTGACTCCGGTCAACCTTAACAGAGACCATAATCTAGCCTTACGGAATAATACGTGAAACTGTTACAGTATTTAAAAAACGCCGTATTGCATACGGCATACTCGGTGGTGTGAGAGGACGGTAAACACGAAAGTAGGAGATAAACACCTATGATTAGTGTTTACCTCCTACTCGGCTAAATTTAATGTTGAGTGGGGGTTGGTTAGAAACGTAGGGTTTTGATTTCTCCCGGATTAAGAGTGATCTTTTGATTCTTACCGTTGACTTTTAAAGTGGTTACTCCCCCTTTGTCGGATGAAATTGTCACTTTGTTCACTTTTTTATCTTTCCATTCGGCATCAATGGTGTATGCTCCGCGTGCACGGAGACCGTTGAAACTTCCGGTAGACCAATTATCGGGTAGAGCGGGAAGAAGAGTGATCGATTCAGGGGTTGACTGAATCAACATTTCTGCCACTCCTGCCGTGCCACCGAAATTGCCGTCTATCTGGAAAGGTGAGTGTGCATCAAGAAGATTAGGATAAGTACCACCCCCGCGGCGTTTATCTTCACCTTGATATTTATCGGGACTGACATACTTAAGCAATCTTCTGTACATGCTATATGCACGGTCTGCCTCAGCGAGCCGTGCGAGAAGATTAACCCTCCATCCTGTACTCCATCCGGTGGTATTTTCACCTTTTATTTCAAGACTTTTCGAAGCTGCCTTGGCAAGTTCAGGAGTTCCTTCGAGAGTAATATGATTTCCAGGGAAGACTCCATAAAGGTGTGATTGATGGCGGTGTTGCGGATCCTCTTCTTTAAAATCCACTGCCCATTCCTGCAATTGTCCTCTTTCTCCTATCTTATACGGAGCAATCTTTGAAAGAGCAGCATCAATTTCAGCAATTAGTTCGCTGTCTGTGTCAAGCACCTTTGCTGCATCTCGAGTTCCTTCAAGACATTCTCTGATCATAGCTATGTCTGCAAAACCTCCGGCGCTTGTAGCCACCGGTTTTCCGTCAGGAGCTATAAACCTGTTTTCAGGAGAGGTAGAAGGGGTAGTGATTAGATTCCCTTTCTCATCTTCCACCATCCATGCAAGGCAAAATTCTGCGGCTCCTTTCAAAATAGGGTAGTATTCTTTCAGGAAATCAATATCTTGAGTAAAAAGATAATGTTGCCAAATGTGAGATACGAGCCAAGCACCTCCCATGTTCCAGTTTGCCCACATTGGTTCATCGTTTCCATGTCCAACCGGACATGTCATAGCCCAGATGTCAGTGTTGTGAGCTGCACACCAGCCTCTGTCGATTCCGTAATATTCACGGGCAGAAACAGCACCAGACACCGGAAGCAGACTGATGAAGGAAAGTAAAGGATTATGAAGTTCGCTAAGATTCGTTATTTCTGCCGGCCAGTAATTTTCCTCTACATTAATATTGGCTGTATAATTAGATCGCCATGGTGCGTAGACATATTCGTTCCAGAGACCCTGAAGATTAGCCGGCACATATGGCGTTCTTGAACAGCAGATCAATAGATATCTTCCATATTGAAAATATAGTTCTTCGAGATCCGGATCATAATTATGATTATCGAAATATGATTTCAGTCTGACATCAGTTGGAAGATTGTTAAGTTCTTGAGATGAGTCGCCGAGATCAACATTCACACGTGCAAAAAATTCCGAGTGGTCTTCTCTTTGACGTTTCCTTATGTCAGAATAGTCGTTTCCAAGAGCTCTTTCCATTCTTGAATCAGCAATTCTGCGGTAATCCTTTTTAGAATTAGCCGGGTTTACCACAGCATTTTCAAAATTGGTTGCCATTGTAATATAGATGGTAATATCTTTTGCATCATCTATGTTCAGCATATCCTTATCGGCAGACACAGTACCTGAATTTGAAATTGCTGATATATTTGCCCTGAAATGAATGCCCCTTGCAGGGTCATATTGAAGTTTTTCCACAGTTCTGCCATCCTCATTTTCCAGAGTGAAACCATAAGGTGCATATCCATCGGCAGTGATGCCTCTTTGTGTTACGGATGTTTCATAGGGTAGGAGAGATTCAAATTGGAGAGAGATGCTTATGGGATTTTCAGCCGTTATTCTGACCGCGATTAGGCTATCGGGAGCAGACGCAAGGTATTCGGTCACCATTCTGTTATCTCCCCTCGTATATGAAACTGAGGCATTAGCAGTCTTCAGGTCAAGTTGCCTTGAATATGCCGAAACGGGGCTCTTATCTTTGAAATTAATAAAAAGATTTCCAAGTGGCTGATAATATTGGCTGTTATGTCCTTGCATTTTATGTTGGATAGCTTCAGCATCGGCATAATTGCCCTCTTCGAGAGCTTTCCGAACTTCAGGTAGATATTTGTAGGCTCCCGGATTATAAGCAGCAGTGTCCGGTTCGCCACTCCAGAGTGTAATATCGTTAAGAGATATCCTCTCACGCACAGGATTTCCATAAATTATGGCTCCCTGAGTGCCGTTGCCTATTACAAACGTTTCTTCAAAGAAATCAGCAGGCCGATCGAATTTCAATCTTAGGTTATTGGCTGATACTCGCGGAAAAATCAGGATAAATAAAAAGAATAAGATATACAGTCTTTTCATATATATAAACGTTAGTTTCGGGATAAATAATAGATTTAACAAAATAAGCTTGAAGCCTTATTTAGCAAGAACTGCTGAAACCTGTTCTTTAATTTGCCTCATTCCATTAATGTTGGGGTGTCCGGCTGTCTTGTCAATACCTTCCAACTGTACGTAAGGCACTCCATAGTGTCCGCACGCTTCAATTATAGAGGATACGATTTCCGGTTTCAGACCATCGTTAATAATGTATAGAATTTCTGTGTTCGGATACCTGTCTGTGATGAAATCCATCATATAACAAAGAGCCGGCCGGAAAGATTTTAATTGTTCAGGCGTCCAATCACTCCAAATGAACTCGCCAATTGGAGAATTTGCCCAAGAATCATTTGTGGCACCAAATATCAGAAGCACATCCGGACTTCCCAGATTATCCATCCTTGTAATAAATGAACGATCGGAATAGTCATTCCCGTTATAACCGGTGTTGCAGATGGTAGACCCGGAATAAGAATTATTTTTAACCAGTCTGTAACCATTTTCGGAAATGAGACTGTGCCACCATGTTTGTTTCACGTCATTCACATCAGTAAGTTTAGGATCCGGCTTTACGAAATACCAAAGGGCATTCTCTTTGGGCTCAACAAATCCCTGAAACGTGGAGTAAGAGTCTCCAAGTATAGAAACTCCCTTTTTACTTTGAGCGCAGCAGATAGTAGTAAATATTAATAAAAAAGCGAAAAGGTAGGGTTTGAAAAGTTTCATAGATGAGTTCATGGAATAAGAATGGTGTTTAGTTAGAAAATATTGATGTGCAGCCAATATCCACTTGTTTAAATCAAAATGGGTAAATGGCATATTTTTACAAATGTATATAAAAATAGCGAGATTTCAACGTGGTGTAGGAAAAGAAATCTTTAGGATAGTTTTCGAATAGATAGAGCGATCTCTATTATTAAATTAATATCTCCACCTAAAATATAAAAATCTCCACCTAATTATATCCATTTTTATTTGTCAAATTCTGTAAATACAATCATCTTCTCTCTCTGATTATCCTAATCCTTATTAAAAAGGACAACTTTTCTACTCATTATTATATAAGAAAAGGATCTATATTATGAAACGATCATATAAGGGAAAGGTATAAGTAAGACGGATAAATAGAGATTAAGAAACACTGTTGTCACGCAGGGCTTGGGAAACAAGGGTAGGTGCTTTAAATAAAAAAAGTCAGACAGCATCCCTGCTACCTGACTTAATAGTGATATACCAAATAGTAGACTCTATTAATTGAAAACCAAAAACCCCATAAAGGGGAAAAAATTATGAGATAAGTTATTATTATTCGTATGAGTAAGTATGTAACGTTGAAAAATGGAGAATTATTTGCTGGTTAGTTAATTTTTTTAGTTTATTCAAAATAATTAAAAATAATT
>CAZXHO010000130.1:0-6587 GCA_964640365.1 uncultured Sangeribacter sp.
CCTCCCAGTTGCCGTTGGCAAGCTGGCGGATAGAGAGGGCGTCGTCGAAGTCTTTGGCATCGCGCGGGTCGATAGTGAAAGTAGTGACGCCACGGAAATCCTCTCGCTTCGCCACCTCCTCCGGTGTGATCCCGGCATCTATCTTATTTGCCGCTTTCTCTACATTCTCCGGATATTTATAGGGGAGTCCGAATTCTGCGAGAATTGCGTGCATCTCGGCAGTGTTCTCACCTTTTTTGCCGAGGATGTCTACCACTTCTCCGCGCGGATTCATCTCTTCGTCGCGCCATTGTGTAATTCTGGCTATGGCTTTATCGCCTGTTTTTCCACCTTTCAATTTTGAACGGGGTATGATGATGTCAGCGGCGAGGAATTTGGAGTCTGTCACAAGAGATGCATAATTCTTCTCAACATTGAGAGTACCAATAAACACCTGTTCCTTCGGTTCGATGATCTCTATCACCTTAGCCTCCGGTTCCTGACCTTTACGGTGTGCAGAAATCTCTACCCTCACCTTGTCGCCGTTGAGGGCGTGCATTGAATTCCGTTCAGCCACCATGATGATCTCATCATCAATCATCACTCCATTCTTGCCGTTGCTGCGGCGCACAAACAAGCCCGTATTCTCTGTGCCTCGGTTAGTTTTAGCCTTATACCTGCCGAGATCCACTTCCTGAATCACTTCGGCAGCGGCAAGCTCGTCGAGGAGATTGATCACATCATTACGGTTGGCAGGATTCGAGGCTCCCACTGCGAAAGCCACCTGCTTATAGTTGAACGCTTGTTTTTTCTCCTTCTCCAGAAAAGCCAATATCTTTTCCTGAAGCTCTTTTTTCTTCATTCGAGGAGACGTCTTTTGCGCTTTTTCTGTATTTTTCATATCGTTTGTTCTTTTCGTTCTACTTGATGTTGACATACGGACTTCCCGTCACGTCTATAATAATTATAACGCTTTTACCTGTGTTTAGGCTTAAAACAAATGATTTTTTTGGCTACACAAACTTGGAGGAAAGTTACGCGCCATACCATTTACGCAACACTAAACCGGAATTGAGGTTTTATTACGTTGGGAATTCAGTTCTCTTCCGGATGGAAATGGGAATATATGATGGCAGCCTTGGCAGGGCCTACACAGGCTGAGAGATCCTCAAGCGATGCCTCCTTCATCCTCTTCACACTCTTGAAAGTTTTCATGAGAGCCTTGGCAGTTACGTCGCCAACCCCCTTTATGCCATCAAGTTCACTCACCACCTGCCCTTTGGAACGGCGCAGACGATGGTGGGTTATACCGAATCTGTGGGCCTCGTCTCGCAGAGCCTGAATCACCTGAAGGCTGCGGCTTTTCTTGTCGATATAGAGCGGCAACTGATCTCCCGGAAAATAAATTTCTTCCAGCCTCTTGGCGATACCAACCAAAGCTACCTCTCCACGTATGCCCATTTCATCGAAAGCTTCCACTGCTGCGCTCAACTGCCCTTTGCCTCCATCGACTACTACAAGCTGTGGCAAGGGTTCTCCTTCAGCTATCATTCTTGAGTAGCGTCTGTGCAAAACTTCTTTCATTGAAGCGAAATCATCGGGACCCTCTACCGTCTTAATGATAAAATGACGATAATCCTTCTTAGACGGTTTGCCGTTACGAAAAACGACACAACTCGACACCGGATTTGTGCCTTGAATATTCGAGTTGTCGAAACATTCGATATGACGGGGTTGAACATTGAGTCGGAAATCATTTTTCATTTGTTCCATCAGTTTTTCCACTCCTTGCTCAGGATCGAGCTTTTCCGCCATCTTTTCTTTGTCGTTCATGTATTGGCGGACATTCTTCATTCCCACCTCAAGAATCTTTTTCTTATCACCTCGTTTCGGCACGATGAACTCGACATTTTCAAATTCCACATCCGGAATAAACGGGACGATTACAGTCTTGAATTTTCTATCAAAACGGCGACCGATCTCTCCGATTGCCATGGATAAAATTTCGGCAGGTGTTTCCGCAAGCTTACGTCTGAATTCCATATTGAGGCTTTGAGTCACTGCGCCGTGATGGAGATGCATGAAATTTACGTAAGCGGAATCTCCGTTTTCATCGTAAGCAAACATGTCTGCATCCTCCTCTTCAGTGACGGCTATTACAGATTTGGAGTTATATTTTTTCACAATCTCATACTTCTCTTTCATTGCCTGCGCTTCCTCAAATTTCCATTCTGCGCTCAGTCGTGCCATCTCATCCTTAAGATATTTCTCAAGTACGACGGTTTCTCCATTGAGAATCTGTCTAACCTGAGCTACAAATTTTCCGTATTCATCGGGACTAATCAATCCTCTACACGCTCCGCTGCATTTATTGATGTGATAGTCCAGACATAATCTGAATTTATTTTTTGCTATGCTTTTTTCCTCTAAAATATGTCTGCAGCTTCGCAAGGGGTAAACATCCCTGATAAGTTGAAGCACAACCTTTGCAGTCTGGAGATTGCTATACGGGCCGTAATATTTTCCATGTTCTCCTTTCTCGCGTGTCATGAAAACGCGAGGATAAAGTTCTTTCGTCACCACAATCCACGGATAAGATTTATCGTCCTTGAGCAAAACATTATAGTGAGGTTTATAAGCCTTGATCATGGCATTCTCGAGATGCAGGGCATCCTCTTCCGATCCCACCACTATGAACCGCATGTCTACAATATTTCTGACAAGCAGGTTTGTTCTTACGGAATCATGTCTTCTGTTAAAATAAGATGAGACTCTTCTTTTGAGGCGTTTCGCTTTCCCCACATATATCACCTTGCCATGACGGTCAATATACATATATACTCCGGGGGCTTCGGGAAGATTGAGAATCTTTTCTCTAAGGTGAGTGCCGGGGCGATTTTCAAGAAGATCCTGACGAGTGCGGTCAGGTTTAATTTCTATTTCGAATTTCCCGGTTTCATCGATATCTCTTCCTGTATCTGCCAAAAGTTCATCTATTGCTGCTCGCACCTCTTCGGGACGTGCAACAATCATGGGTTCGCCCGGTTCAGGCATATGCAGCATCGGAAGTAAGGCGCGACCGCCTTCCTCCCTACCCTTTTCACTCTCCCCTGATTTGTTTGCACCAATGTTCAATGCTCCGTCATTTTCCATAACAGTTATATTAAATAAATGCTCCCGCGTATTGCGGGAGCACCAGACATACTTCATGCACCACTTTTTCACAAAATTGGCACATCAGGTTAATGTAACCTATATTTATCAATTTAGGATAATGTATTTTCAGATTATTCCCCTATATCAATATTTCAGCAGAGAAGTTACCTCACATTCCGACGGGAACACTTTTCTCCCGTTCAAAGCGGTGAGTTCTACTATAAAATTGATATAAATTTTCTTAGGGTTCATGCTTTTCACCAGCTCATAGCACGCTTCCATAGTTCCACCCGTGGCAAGGAGGTCATCATGAAGCACGACCACATCATCCGGAGTAATTGCATCGCTATGCAATTCTATGGTGTCCACTCCATATTCTTTTGCATATGCTTTCTTGATTGTGACCGAAGGGAGTTTACCGGGCTTACGTGCCGGAACGAAGCCGCTGCCGAGTTCATAAGCCAGAATGCTGCCTCCGATGAATCCGCGCGATTCTATGCCTACAACTTTCGTCACGCCTTTGTCTCTATACAAATCCGCAAGAGCCTTGCTCATCACTTTGAGGGCCTCGCCGTTTTTGAGCATAGTTGTCAAGTCGCGGAAAATAATCCCTTTCGACGGGAAATCGGGCACATCACGAATCAAGCCCCTTAGTTCTTCCAATTTCATATCTATTTGTATTGATATATTCCACACTATTGTTCCACGTGAAACAATTGCATCCTATCTTCCTTATAGTCCGTACTTAACTAACGGATTTTTACAGATGACATTGTAGTGGAAACACAAATTTTTCTTGTTTGTCATGCTTCATCGAAAAGCATGAATATTTACTCATACATTTAGCGATGAAGCAAAACAAGAAGTATATTTATATCGGCGGGTGACACCCCCGGTATCCTTGATGCCTGTCCTATTGTTTCCGGCCGAATGGCTGTTAGTTTCTGTCGGGCTTCCGTTGACAATGCATGAAGAGAAGCGTAATCAAGGTTACCGGGCAGCTTTACATATTCGAGTCTTCTCGCCTTCTCCGCCAATTCCTTTTCCCTGTCAATATAGCCACCATACTTAATCAAGATTTCGGCAGCTTCAACTATTTCCGATCTGCGCTCCGGCTCAATCTCATCAATGCGTTTCTTCAGTTTTCCGATCACTTGCGAAAGATTAGAAAAATTAAGTTGAGGTCTTTTCAATAGTTCCACAAGCCTGACGGAAGATGTCAATGGAGATGTGCCCAACTCTGTTAGTATTTCATTAATACGCTCACCCATTTTCACGGTAAAACCGGCACACCAATCAATAAGGCTATCTCGAACTTTTCGTTTCTCCACCATAGCATCGTATCGTTCTTTTGTGGCAAGTCCGATTTCATAGCCCTTTGGAGTGAGTCTCATGTCGGCATCATCCTGACGCAGGAGTATCCTATATTCAGCACGCGATGTAAACATTCTGTAAGGTTCATCCACCCCTTTGGTCACGAGGTCATCGATAAGCACTCCAATATATGCCTCATCCCTGCCAAGCACAAGAGGAGATTCGCCCTTTATACTTAAGGCAGCATTCGCCCCTGCCACCAGCCCTTGGGCGGCAGCTTCTTCATAGCCGGTGGTACCGTTGATCTGACCCGCAAAATACAAGCCTTCCACAAGTTTGGTCCGGAGATCGTGAGTAAGTTGTGTAGGATCGAAATAATCGTATTCTATGGCATATCCGGGACGATAGAAATGCACATTTTTCAGAGCCGGCACCTCCCTCAATGCGTCAAGTTGAACTTTCCAAGGTAAGGAACTTGAAAATCCGTTTATATAAAATTCATTCGTATTTTCACCTTCAGGTTCCAAAAAAAGCTGATGGCTCTCTTTATCGGCAAAAGTTACAATTTTAGTTTCTATACTTGGACAATATCTTGGACCGATACTTTGGATCTGGCCGTTATAGAGGGGCGAATCGTTAAGATTATCGTGCAAAATTTTATGTACTGAAGGATTGGTGTGTACTATAAAACAGCTGCGCGGAGGCAACCCTCTTTGTACATGAGGAAGAAAAGAAAACTTATGAAAGTCTCTTTCAATCAATTCTACACGCACCTCTTCTTTCGCATCTTTAATTTCCATTGCCTTGACAATGTCATCGCCGTCCTGACGTTCAGCAAGGGAAAAATCTACAGATCTGCCGTCTATTCGCGCAGGTGTGCCCGTTTTCATCCTCTGAACCGTGAAGCCCAACTCCATAAGTTGTTCTGATATTCCGTGCGAAGCAGGTTCGGATATTCTGCCACCTTCAACTTTTGTAGCTCCGAAATGCATCAGGCCGTTGAGAAATGTACCGTTTGTAAGCACTACTTTACGGGTATTAAACCGAAAACCCAATGACGTAACAACACCTGCAATACTTTTATTCCCGTTTTCATTGGAAAAAAGCAATTCAACAACCATATCTTGAAACAGATCAAGACCATCCGTTGTCTCCAACACATGCCTCCACTCTTTGATATATTTCTCTCTGTCAGATTGCACTCTTGGAGACCAAACTGCAGGACCTTTCGATCGGTTTAGCATTCTGAACTGAATTGCCGTCTTGTCAGCTATCACACCCATCTGACCTCCCAGTGCATCTATTTCTCTTACTATCTGACCTTTGGCAATGCCTCCTATAGCAGGATTACACGACATTTGCGCCACTCTGTTGAGGTCGGAGGTTATTAAGAGCGTACTCGCACCAAGTCGAGCGGAAGCCACCGCTGCCTCACAGCCTGCATGTCCGGCACCGACAACTATCACATCGTAGTCAAATTTCATCTAATGGATAATATAGAGTAAAATTAATTGAGTAGAATTAAGAGTAAAACTAATTTAAGCAGTTGATATTGACTGACACCGTCACTTTATATCAGCCCACAATTTCAGGGCTTCATTTTCGTTCTTTTCCATTATTTCTCTCTCTCCGGGAGCTTTATCGTTTATTCCGCACAGATGCAACAGACCATGTGCTATGACTCTCAGAAGTTCGTTCTCAAAAGAAACACCGAGTTCATCGGCATTACTTCTAACCGTGTCGAGCGAAATAAAAAGATCTCCCCCCACTTTATCCTTGTAAGAATAATCGAAAGTGATAATGTCAGTGAAATAATCATGATGCAGGAATTCACGGTTCACACGCAATATTTCATCATCATTACAAAACAGATAGTTTAGATTTCCGATTCTTCGATCGTGCGAAGCTGCAACTTCTCCAAGCCATTTGTCTATTCTTGCCAGATCAAGCTCCGGCATCTCCACATTCTTAGTTTCAAATTCAATCATGATTATTCATTTAATTACCTGAAGAAAGATGACTGCAACTATGAGGATGCTTTCTTTCTTCTAATGCAAAAATACAAAAAAATCCACAACAAGCATCTCTTTCCGGGGGAATTGTTATTTTTTTAATTTCTTATATCCCGATAACTAAAA
>CAZXHO010000131.1:0-6548 GCA_964640365.1 uncultured Sangeribacter sp.
ATTGTCAAGTCTGCGGCGACGGTCTTCTGTAGTTGTCATTTTATTAAGACGAGTATTCGGGGTTGACCGGAAATTATCGTCCTGCGTTTTTTCATATTTAGCTTTAATTCTCTTAGCCTGTTCCGGCGTGACTCCTTTGGCAAGAAGCTCTTTTCCGATCTGCTGCTCTGTCTTTCCTGCAGCTGACTGCTGTTTTATGTATGCTATTACCTCATCATCGGTCAATGCGAATGCCGATAATGTGCAAAACATTAAAAGTGAGAGTAGTAAACGCCTAATATTCATATTCTAATGTTGTTGGTTGCTTTTTTGGTGAAAATGTTTCGATAGGTTGTTTTAAAGTTTATCCATCATGAATGTCGTGAACCGGAATGAGCCATAAAACTAAGCTGTACACAAT
Organism: uncultured Sangeribacter sp.; assembly: GCA_964640365.1. Taxonomy (GTDB): domain Bacteria; phylum Bacteroidota; class Bacteroidia; order Bacteroidales; family Muribaculaceae; genus Lepagella. Next base: position 401 of record CAZXHO010000131.1, read on the forward strand.
TCCTTGCAAAATTAATAAAAAAAACACTCAACAACAAAAGAAATTTTCACTCAGGCGAGTGGCTTTCTTTTTGAATGGCATACTATTTGCCTTATTGCGGGTATGAACAAAATTCATTATTTTTGCGAGTCCCGGCATATGTGGGGAGCCTTACGGGCATTTCCTGATTCATATTTGCCGTTCCCCGCCTGAAATTGGGGTCAAATAATGATCTAACGATATGAAAACAATCTTTATAATAGCTTCCGGCATAGCCGATATCCCATATGAAGAGACATGTGGTAAAACACCACTAATGCTCGCCGACACTCCCTCGCTTGACGCGCTTGCAAAATGCGGGTGTTGTGGATCGATGCTGACTTTGCCCGAAGATATTGATCTAACCTCTCAGAATGCCATTCTTTCGATTTTGGGCTATGATCTTGGCAAAGAGATGCCTACTGAAGAGAGCCTTGAAAAATTTGGGAAAAGTGCCCTTATGAGTTCGGATTCTGAGGGTCTCGGTTATTTCATAATTCCTAAATTCTCAGGTCATGGAGTGGTGATTTCTGCTCGACCGGCAGTAAAAGGAATTGGAAAAATGGCGCTCCTGCAGCCTTTGGAAGTTAACGCCGACCCTGATTCCGGAGAATCTGTCTTACGTCGGATGGCGGAAGCTGCCATTAGTGCAATAGAAAGTAAGGAATTTGTGCTGCTTCATGTGGAATGTGCAGCTGCAATGTCGCGCAAAGGAGATCTGCGCGGAAAAATAGAGGCAATAGAAAAGATTGACCGTGATATAATTACTCCGATTGCGGATTATGTTTGGAATGCCAAGGAACAAATGAATATGGTATTAGCCACTGACTGTATTACGTCTTGGAAAACAAGAAAGTTTGAAAGGGGAGAAATCCCGGCGGTGGTATATTTTAACGATGATCTTCCCTATGACACCAATCGTTTTGATGAGCAAAGTGTGGAAGACGGGCCTCTCAACACTCCGTTGCCAGGTGACCTTATACGCAAGCTCATTTCGTTTGAGCCTTTCATTGAAGAGGAAATTTAATCCCGGACTTCTTTTCATTTCTCTCTCAATCCCTTATTCGAGCAGCCGCACGGCAGGAGCCGGTTGGATTTATTGATTTGAGGAAATAGAAAAAGGCTGACTCACGTCAGCCATGTTTCCTTTCAATTAAAACAACAATAACAACTTTTTCAGAACGCTTATAGCAGTATATCTTTAGAACCCCTAAGGGTTCGTTTTTTCTATTTTTTTGTGTTTGGCTGCCTTATCAGTCGCCTTACGATAATATAACAAGGCTACCTCAAAGTTGGTTCGGTGATTTTAAAAAAATATTAAAAAATTTTATTTTTATCCCATAATGTCTCTATAGATATCCAAGGCAGCCTGAATGTCTTTGGCTTCCGGGATACAGTCGATTTCAGGTTCCCCAATATTTAGTAGCAGCGTGAAGTTGGGGCGTCCCGCAACAGCATTCTTTTTATCATGATCCATAAGTTGCATCAAGAGGGGAATATCGTCGCATGTGACATTTAGTCTCGGGTAGACCTCTTTAAGTATATGATTTGCGTAACGGTGTACCTCCTCAGTGCTAAATCCTTTCAGGATATGGCTGAGAATCAATTCAACAAGCATTCCATGAGCCACTGCCTCTCCATGTGCAAGAGGTTGATTGCGACTTATGGCAAGACTTTCGAAAGCGTGCCCGGCTGTGTGTCCGAAGTTAAGGATTTTTCTAAGACCTTTTTCAGTTGGATCCTGAGCCACCACTTCTTCTTTGATTTCCACGCAGCGTTTCATAGCCTTTTCAAGCCTGTTATTGTCTGCAAGCACTTGCTCAACATCAATTAAAGATTTGTAAAGATAGGCGTCTGCAATAAACCCTGTCTTGAGCATCTCGGCATAACCCGATATCAGTTCTCTGTGGGACAGAGTGGAAAGGGGGATGGCGGATATGATTACTTCAGAAGGCAGATGGAATGCTCCTATCTCATTTTTAAGACCATTGAAGTTTATACCCGTTTTACCTCCCGTAGCTGCATCCACGGCACCAAGAAGAGTAGTAGGCACATTGATGAACCGTATTCCACGCTTGAATGTGGCAGCTGCGAATCCGCCGATGTCGGTCACCAGACCGCCTCCTATGTTAACTATAATACTTTTACGAGTGGCAGACACTGTTTCAAGCGCATTCAAAATCATAATCACCGAGTTAAGATTCTTATGATCTTCACCCGGTTCGAGTACAACTTTATTAGCCTTGGCTAAAGTTTGCGAATGTGAAAAGAGAGGCATTACCGCTTTTTCAACATTAGCATCGGTGACTATAGTTACTGTTGCCGGAGACAATGCGGCAACTGCCTTGTCAAGATCTTCAACAAGACGGTTCGGAAGTTTAAGTTCCAACCAATCTGCAAATTCTTCCATTGAATCGAATATTATGTCAGCACCCTCTTTATCAAATTCTTCTCGGGGTATCGGGCCGGTGGTCACCGCAATCGTGAAACATCCGGCTGCTTTCCCGGCTCTTACTCCAAGAGGTGCATTTTCAACAACAATCGTCTGTGCCGGATCAACTCCAGCCTTCTGTGCCCCTTTTAAATAGGGCTCCGGATCCGGTTTGCCGTGCAATACATCATGTGCAGTAACGCGCATAGACTGTGGAAATGCTCCGGGATAATCTTTTTCTATGCTGTCAAGAAGACTGCTTTGCCCCGAGCCGGTAACTAAAACCCGTGGAATTCCAGCTGCTGCAAGAGCCTTGAGCATCCTATCTGCCCCGGGCATAGGGATTTTCTTACCTGATTCTATAAAGAGTTCTGATTTGCGTGCGTAAAGATCTTTTTTCTCTTTTTCGGTAGCATCCCTGTGAAGTTCACGGTTGAAAATGAGATTTATTGTGGCAGCCCCGGTCATTCCTTCGTAGAGGAAAAATTCTTCCGGTGTGGTATTTATGCCTTGTTCAGTCATCATTTTATGCCAAGCTCGGGCATGATGAGGCATGGAATCATAAAGGACACCGTCCATATCGATCAGGGCGGCGCTTATTTCATTTGGGAAAGGTTTGTTCATGTCAGTTATGTTGATAGCAATTGAAGAAGGGAGAGAAAATCAAAGGCCGGCGGGGGATGGGAAAGCCCGTACCGGTTGCCGTACGGCTATTAATGAACGTTGGAAACATTAGGCTGATTGTCTGAAATGTCATATTTGGCAGCATTTTCTACGAAAAGAAGCCATCCTTGTTTTAGCTCGCGCATAATGTTAATATCGACAGAATCTCCAAGATCAGCTGCAATTTTCCTTTCGCGACCATCCTTGATGTCTTTTCCTCCAAAGCGTAATTCCGGATGATGGAAATTCCCTACTATATTAATTCCAAACGGGAAATGGAAAGGGGAATGCATAAGTCCCAAATGATAATACATTTCTCCTTGGAGGTTGTTGACTCCTCCGATCATAAATTCATAACTTCCACATCTTATGTTGAATGGATCAAGAGTCAGAAGGTTATCATGAAAAGAGGCATGAGCAGTGAAATTATCAACTTTTAAAGGACCGTCTCCTTTCAGAAGTAAAAAATGAGTTATCCTTGCCATTTTCTTGTCGCGCTCGTACGCTATTCCGTTGCCATTCAATGACGCAGTACCTTTAAGAGAGGGAGCATTAAGGAACATATTTGGGAACATTAGGAATTTCCCTTCAGCTACTGCCGACAGGTTGCCTGATAAATTGCTGAGTTCCGGTGTTTTCTTAACTAAATCCGGGAAGGCAGTGAAAAAACTGTCAAAATCGAAATTATTCACATCGGCTTTTATCATCATATAGATGTTGCTGAAATCTTCCGTAGAATAAATCCAGTCGACATATGCCTTGCAGAAGTCTGACCCGATTCTGAGGTCTCCTATTCTTGCCACACCGTTGTGTGTGGACAGTACGGTTGACAATGGATGGAAGGTCCATTTCTGATATTCGGCGCGATCAGAATATAAACTCACATCAGCTGAAATATTTCGGGGGATTGCAATGCATAGGGAATCGGCGGCGGTATACGGCCCGGGATTGGGTGACTCGAGAGACACCGGTTTACCGGTAGTTTTTGCTACTCCTGTGTAATATGTGCCTGATAGTTCATTTATATTTACATCAGAAAACCTTGCATCAAGGTTAACAGTGAGCAAAGAAGGAGTTTGAGAGAGTATGAATTGTCTAAGGTCTTTTATCTTACCTTTAATTTCACCTTCGGTTGACCTGCTTGCCAAATGCAGTCCGGATATTACAAGGGTATCGAGGTCAGTATTCAATTGCACACCTGAAAATGAGTTTACTGCCGGATAATAATCAGACAATAAACTTCCTTCTGATATTATTAGCTCCGCTTTAAGATTAAGAAGGCTGAGAACAGTCTGCAACATCGGAGGAACAGATGGTGAGAGTATAAGCGGCGTATGGCTGATTCGGTTTGAAATTAACTCACCGTCCGCTGAAGATTGTGGCTGTTCCCATTGTTGTGAGGTGCTCCACGGGACATGTCGTAAGGATCCGTTCAGGTTCATAGCCAGTCCGGAGGCGTTTAACTTTATGGAAGGCGTAGATGCAGAAGTATTTAGTATTTTAAGTAATATGTTTCCGGCAAGCGTCGGATTGGAAACAGTTCCACCGGCTCCGGCACGGATAGTAAGTGACAGATTGTCAAACATTACTTCGGATGAATCCTTAGCATTATTCGCTACGGCCTTCGTTGCCGAAGTGAGAAGATTAATTTTGCCGTTAGTCAGAGAATTAGGAGATAGTGAAGGAAATACGGCATCAAGATTAAATGAAACATTAGAAATATCTGAAGTCAATCTTTCTTTTGTATCGGTTATTTTAATTTCCTGAGAGTGGAACTTTCCTTTTACGTTCAGATCTTTCAATTTTTTCCCGGTAATGTCCGCAAGACGACATGATAAGAAGGTATTGCCGTTCAGATTCCCTTCGATCTTAAGACCCGCTGGGAGAAGTAAAGATGACAATTCCGAAATATTGGCTTTACATTTGATGTCGGCATCAATCATAGGATTATTGGTAAGCAAATCCCTTATTTTTGCCGTTAAGTCTATTTGTGATTCATCGGTAGATAAACTACACTTTTTCAGCTCAATAATATTGGAAGCTGAGTCAATCGGATTTATTTCTGAAGTAGCGATGAGGTTTAGGTTGTTAACCTTGACCTGTCCTTTCCCTTTCGGCTTATATGCCAATGAAGCATCATTTATATCAAGGTTAATGTTTAGACAGGGGAGAAGTGCATCCAAAGATGGTAGGCCTGTAAAATCAGAGGGAATTAAATATGGTTTGGTAAGCAGAATAGAGAGATCGACAGGTATCATACTTTCGATGCTCTTCAAGTTCTCGGGCAAAATTGTAGAGAACCGTTTAAGAAACGCCATTATATCGCCAGACACGAGGGATGAGGAGAAATCATTGATTTTAGGAACTGAGTCTAAAGAAACACCCAAGCCCAACGAAGCTGCAAGGTCTGGTAAGTTTACTTTAAAGTCAGACAGATTGAATCCGAGAGGATTGAATATCATCTCAACATTGCCTTCGATTTGTACCGGTAACGCCTCAGTAATACTAAAATTGCCAAATGCTCCGTCGGCATTACCCGATACAGAGAGATGGTAGCTGTCAGCACAGGGAATCTGCGAAATAATAAGATGATTGATTCTGACATCTGCTCGTGTGGAGGAAACAATTTTTTGGAAAGAAACTGCTAATGGTGCAATAATCTGAATGGTATCAAAATCGATGTGCGGAACCTTCCCCTTTAATTTTAAGGGAGGAAAAATAGAGAAGTTGTTGAGGGTGTCATTGTAAGCAACAAGATTTAGGGTAGGTTCTGAAACGGAAATACCCTTTAATTCAATTTCACCCTTAATAGCTTTCCAGATATTTACGGAAGCTTTAATGGTGCCTGTAGTGGCGAGTGAGTCGCAATTTGCAGGAAGTGTTTTTCGTAGTTGGGGTGAAATATTGTTTAGCGTTTTTGATATTACAGTGAGCGAATCAACTTTTATACAAAGCCGTGGAAACGTAGACCAGAAAGTATAGCCCACATTGCTTGCCTTGAATTCAGCTTTTAGATACTTGCTTCCTTCGCGGTTT
>CAZXHO010000132.1:0-6466 GCA_964640365.1 uncultured Sangeribacter sp.
CATTGAAATTACGGCAATAAGTCTGATAACGGCGATATACGTCAGCATAGAATTCAGGAGTAAAGTTACCACCACATCCCCAGCTTTCGTTGCCTACACCGAGATATTTGAGATGCCAGGGTTTTTCACGCCCGTTCTGCTTTCGCAGAGTAGCCATTGGCCCATCTTCAGCAGTGATATATTCCACCCATTTGGCAAGTTCTTCTACGGTTCCGCTGCCTACGTTTCCGCTCAGATAAGGCTCACAGCCGAGCATCTCACAAAGGTTGAAAAAATCGTGTGTACCGAAAGAATTATCTTCCACTGTACCACCCCAGTTGTTGTTCACCATACGTGGGCGATTCTCTTTAGGACCAATACCATCCATCCAGTGGTATTCATCGGCAAAACAACCGCCGGGCCAACGGAGCACCGGAATATGGAGTTCCTTCAGTGCATTGAGTACATCATTGCGGTAACCGTTAGTATTGGGTATCGGTGAATTTTCTCCTACCCAGAGACCCCCATAGATACATGTGCCGAGATGTTCGGCAAATTGGCCGTAAATTTCCTTTACAATCACAGGACTTTCCTCGGAAGGAAGAAGAGTCACCGTAGCTTCATTCGTTGCCGAAAACGATGTCAGGGAGCAAAATGCTGATAAAGCAAGTATGCTGAGTGTCTTTTTCATTATTAATATTTTATTTTTTGAAACGGTAAATGGTGAATGTTTTTGCAGGGATAGCCACATTCATGTCGGTTATATTATCGTAAGTGAAGTTTTTCACAACCGGTTTAACTATCTCCTGATTGTCGAGAGTGTTTTCTGCATCCGGATTATCGCTGTGCAGGGTAGTAACTTCAACAGATGTAAACTTCTGATTCTTTTTCAGACCCTTAAAATCAATCTGGAGTTCCTGTTCGGTGTCACTCGTATTGGCAACTTTCACAATGATGTCACCACTTGGTTCTTCTTTTACTGCAGACGCAAAGAGCCCGTTTTGATCTTCGTTGCCGGCGACGGGCTTACCGTTCATCTTGAGAGGCACTGTCTGTGTGCCCTTGTTGAGAGAGTAGAGCTGTTGTACATAATAGCTTGCCGTAGGCATGGAACGAAGGTTATCGAACCATATCATGTCCGGACGCCACTGCCATCCCTCAACGTGTGCGAACAAGGGGGCATAGGTAGCCATTTCAACTATATCGGCGTTTCTCTCAAGGCCCGTCATGAAGGCTGCTTCCATCAAAGCAGCGTTGAAATGATTCCATTTCTTACCGGTGCCATGGCATGCATATTCACCGGCAAACACTTTCGGACCCTTGCGGTCGTAATTATCATAACGGTTGCCTTGAGCAAGGAACCATGATTCGGGACGGTAGAAATGTTCGTCAACGAGATCGGCATTCAAGCGTTTCATTTCAGGCCACAAATAGTCAAACTGATCACCTTCTGAGTTTGGACCTGAACTGCCTACAATTTTAATATCCGGATATTTAGCGCGGACAGCCTTAATAAAGGGCTCAAGACGTGCAGGATATTCAGGACCCCACTGCTCGTTGCCAATTCCCACATATTTCAGATTAAAAGGCTCGGGATGACCCATTTCCGCACGGAGTTTGCCCCATTCGGAATCAACCGGACCATTGGCAAATTCAATAAGATCGAGCACATCATCGATAAAAGGCTGAAGTTCGTCAAGCTGGGCATGAGCATCCGGATCATGGTTCTGGAACTGGCATACAAGACCTACGTTAAGAATAGGAAGAGGTTCTGCCCCTATATCTTCACTGAGAAGAAAATATTCATAAAATCCTAGACCGTAACTCTGGAAATAATCGGGGAAGAAACGATGAGGGAAAGTATAATGCCAGCGGTTTTCGTTCACTGGACGGTTTTCTACCTGCCCTACGGTATTTTTCCACTGATAACGGGTATTCATGTCGGTTCCCTCCACGATGCAACCGCCGGGGAAGCGGAATACACCCGGCTTAAGATCGGCAAGTTTCTGAGCAAGATCATTACGCAGACCGTTTTCACGTCCCTTCCATGTTTCAACAGGGAAGAGTGAGATATGTTCCAGATCTACGGTAGTTTCCGGTTTACAGAGGAAAATACGGAGCTTTCCTTTGACTACGGTTTCGGAAGGAGTGAGCGTAAGGGTGTATTTTTTCCATTCATTTCCTTTCACTTCCAATTCTTTGGAACCCATATTCTGGCTTTCACCCATAGACTCCGGATCTTCAAGTTCCACACGTAATTTGGAAGTACCTCCATCCGGCACGCGAGCCCAAACTGAGAAACGATATTCCTTATCTTTCTCAAAGCTCACACCGAAAAAGCCTTCGTTGTCGAGACCTGTCCATTTGTCTGAGTGACCAGCCGGCGACAGACGTACGTAATTAGGATTATTGGCAAAAGGACCGTCATTTTTCACTTCCACCTGTCCGAAAGCTGTCCATCCCTGCAGAGGAACGGGGAAGTCAAAAGAACGGTTTTTAATTTTTTCGGCATAAAGTCCTCCATCGGCGGCATAATTGATATCTTCGAAAAAGAGACCGTACATAGTAGATGGGATCGGAGCTCCCTTCGCGTTAGGTTCTACTACAAGCCTGTTGATTTCCGCCTCAGCGGAGATAAGGCACCCAAGGGCAAGAAGTGCTGTAAAGATTTGTCTTTTCATGATAGGGTTATTCGAGTTTTCCGGTTTTACAGATGACTGTTTTCTCCCGAGAAGGCGGAGAATTTTGATTTTTGCAAAGTTATGAAATATTCTCAGATTTTCAAGTGGACAAATGTTGCAAAAAAGAGGACAAATCATGCCATGCAGACCCATTATTCTTAGTGGGGTTCAAAATTGACAAATATTTAACCTCTAAGCATTTTAGAGCCACCTTAGAGATGTAAAGCCATATATTTTCATAGTGTCAAAAAGAATTCTTATCTTTGTGAAGTAAAACTACTCTTTGACATGAATGAAATTCCGACATCTAAACCGGTGGTAAAAAAAGAGAGATTATGGAACCGGGGTTATTGCAAGGCAATGGTGGGTAATTTCATGCTATTTTTCTCATTTTACATTCTTACCCCACTACTCCCCATATATCTTGACTCTCAATTTGCGGCAGACAAGGATGTGATGGGACTGGTTCTTTCCGGTTACGTTGTCGCTGCTCTGCTCGTGCGTCCATTCAGTGGATTTATTGTAGATACTTTCGACCGTAAGAAAGTGCTTGCCCTTTGCTTTTTCGTATTTTTCATTCTATTTACCGGATATATCGGAGCCGGCACACTCCTCCTATTCGCAATCGTAAGGACATTGCACGGACTTCCCTTCGGAGCCGTCACGGTTGCCAATTCAACTGTGGCAATAGACACACTCCCTTCCTCTCGACGCAACGAAGGGATAGGATTCTACGGTCTCAGCAATAATCTGGCAATGGCTTTCGCACCATCAGTAGGTATTTGGATTTATAATGCCACAAACAATTTCACTCTGCTTTTCTGGATAGCACTCGTCACTGCTCTTATAGGCTTTGTGACAGTCTCCACAATCAAGCTTCCTAAAAGAGAACTGATAAAAGAGAAAAAACCGATAAGTTTTGACAGATTTTTCCTTACTCGCGGGTGGTTACTTGCAGTGAATATAATATGTTTCAGCATCTGCTGGGGCATAATGTCCAACTATGTTGCGATATACGGCAGCGAAGTGCTCGGCATAACGGACGGCACCGGCATTTTCTTCATGATTCTATCTTTCGGACTCTTTGCCTCCCGCATTCAGGGTTCGAAAGCTCTCGCAAAAGGAAAAATAGTTGAGAACGCAGCCGTGGGAGTGATTCTTTCACTTGTCGGATATAGCCTTTTCGCAGCCGTAGAGCAAAGTTGGGCTTATTATCTCTCTGCAGCATTGATAGGTCTGGGAAACGGACACATGTATCCTGCCTTCCTGAATATGTTTATCAAGCTCGCCCGCAATGACCAGAGGGGAACAGCAAATTCATCTATTCTCACTGCTTGGGATGTCGGTATGGGACTTGGAATCATTGCCGGCGGCTTCCTGCTCGAATATATCTCATATGCAGCAGCTTTCTGGGGAGCAGCAGTAATGCAGGCTGCCGGAACAGTATTATTTTTTATAGCTACAAGAGGTTTCTTCTCATCACGAAGACTTGACAAAGACTAAGCGACAAAGAACCTACAATCACAAAATCATGTCAGACAGTCCTCGCGGTTATTTTAAATCTCAATTTAAGCATATCTGAATTGAAACGCGTTAACCTGAAAATACTCCTAATACTATCTTGGTTCCTGCTGATCTCGCCGGGAGCCGGTGCCGACACTGTGTCAACCACACCGGCACATCTTCTCAAACGTGCAGAGGCTACTCTCTATACCAATCCTAAAGAGGCAGCCTCTCTCGCGCACCGGGCGCTCAAACTCTGCGATATGTCAAACCCGGATTCCGTATGTCGGGAAGCCACCATCCTCTATGGTGACGCCGAACAGTTGCTGGGAAATTTCGATCTTAGCATTCGCACTCTATATGATGCCCAACAAATGGTTGATTCTACCGATTTAAAGACCCTTGCTCGTTTATTTATGCTTCAGGGAAGGGTGTTCAGCAAATTGGGTGACTACTCCCGGTCGAAAGACCTCAACGACCGTGCAACGGCAATATTCAAATCTCTTGGAGATTCCGCCTATGTAGCCAAATGCTACACCGAGCGTGGGGTTACTCTATTGAATACAGATGATTACGTGCTGGCAGAACACTTTTTCCGGAAATCACTCGATATAAGCCGTCAGTTAAAAGACCTCGAAGCTATAGCACGTAACCTCAACAATATGTGCCTTTATCCCGGAGACAGCGATGAAAAATTACGGATGATAGAGGAAGCCATAACGATTAACCGTCACCTTGACTCAAAGTGGGCTCTCGGTGAGAACTATAACAACAAGGGTAAACAGCTTTGCTATGCAGGAAAATACCGTGAAGCTCTTGACGCACTCGACACAGCCCTCGAGTATATTGAAGAAATCGGCGCCAGAGAACTGCTATGCGACTATTATGAGTATCGGGCAATGGCTAATGCCGGAATCGGAAATTACAAGGCAGCATACGACAATATGCAGAATATGACCGGACTTGTCAGTGAATTGCAGCGAAGAAACAGTCAGCGCAACACAGACCTTGATCTTGCCCGAAAACGCGCAGAAGATCAGAAAAGGGCAGCCGAAAGGCAGGAGAAAGACTATCAGATACGACTGTTAAACCGTAATCTATGGATTCTTATCTGCGGAGCCATATTAATTTGTATCTGCTGTGTTTTGTATTACGTATCATATAAACACCGTAAAAATGTTGAACTCCTGAAGGCCAATGAAGAACTGCACATCGCTGAAAAGGAGGTTGCAAACTTAAAAATGCGTCAGCAACAGCTTGAACTGGAAAATGCAAATGCCAACCTTTTGTCGAGCCGACAGGAATTAACCGGATTTGCAGCGTTCTTGAAAAGCCGTAACGAGATGACGGAGCGCATTCGCGAAATGTTGAAGGAAGGGTATCGCCTGCCACCGGAAGCAATCGTGCCCCATATGAAAAAAATATCTACCTTTATCTCCACCTATGCCAGCCATGACAATACAAGCCAGACATTACTACTGAAAGCTGAAGAGAAAAACAAAGATTTTATCGAAAAACTACTTTCCCTACATCCGGAACTCACTAAAGGGGAAAGAAATCTGGCTCTGCTGATAAGAGGGGGACTATCTACTAAGGAAATTTCCATGCTTCTCGGTTTGGAGGCCAAGACCATTAATATGAACCGTTACCGTTTGCGTAAAGCCCTCGACCTGTCTTCCGAAACCGATCTCTTCGAGTATTTGCAACACCTATAACCGAACCGACATCTCCGGCTACTCTCACTTAGGCTCCGACTCATACAAAGCAGACCCGTACCACACTTCACAGTGTCACGGGTCTGTACATCTCAAAATTATATCGAATCTATTACTTTTTCAATTTATGCCGGTTCAGCCATTGTCTTTGGCTATTTTGGAATCCCTAATAACTTAAGCAGTTTTGAAAAATGCCGAGTAATTCATAAATTGATTGCTCACTATAAATCACACATGATTATTAGCACTTCACATATAAGACAACTAAGTTTCTGATTTGTGACATCTTTACAGTACTTTTTTCATCATCATCAGAGTATTTTTCCTTTCTTCAAATATGGAAATCAGTGCTACCACAAGCTCTTTAAGCCATATTTCTTTCTTTTGTCCGTATTTGCGACAGAAACTCGTTTGTAGATATATATTTAATTATAATAGTTTGATAATCAGAAGAAATACAATAATTATGTAGATAAAAAGTTAGCTTAAAAATTACTTTTGTAGTGATTGGATAGAGGACAAAAAGTTGGCACTGGCAAACCGACTCACTACTTTTGCGCCATAAATCTATCTAACCTTAATTATCAT
>CAZXHO010000133.1:0-6462 GCA_964640365.1 uncultured Sangeribacter sp.
AGTCTTTGAAAAAAATACCTGTTAACTATTCGTCGAGTAATGATCTCCTGGAGGGTTTCTACAGAGAAATTATTAAGAAAGGAAGAAGATTTGTAGGAGTTTCAGAAGCAGCTATAGATGTCTATAAGACACCTTACGGCAGACGTGATGTATCAGGCGACAAGGTGCGCATTGAACGGGGCAGACGTCTTGTTAGTCAGAAAAGCTCAGACACCATAGCCGTTAAAATTATTGGTGGTCCAAATCTTGCCTTAGGGATAGACTTTGTAAAAAATGCAGATATCCTTTTGTCTGAAAAAGATCTTTCACTTCTGGATTTCAAGATGGAAAAGCCGGAATATGTAGAGGGGAGACCTCAGTATGTGGTGTCTTTCAAACCTAAGTATAAACAGGACTACCCTCAATTTTGCGGTAAGTTTTATATAGACAGTGAGCTCATTGCCTTTACGCGTGCAGAATTTGAAATGGATCCGAGCGATAAGGCAATGATGTCATCCGCCATACTGCACAAGAAGCCGAAAGGACTGAGGTTCAGTCCACAAAAGATTGAATTTATAGTTTCCTATAAGCAGAAAGATGGTAAAACGTATTTGAACTACATTCAGAATGTAATGCGTTTCAAATGCGATATGAAGCGTCGTCTGTTTTCATCGGCTTACGAGGTTTTTACTGAAATGGTGGTAGTAGACCGTGAGGAAAACACTAAACAGAAAATATCTATGAAGGAGGCATTCAAACCAAGACAGATATTTTATGATTTGGTAGATCAGTATTGGGATGAGGATTATTGGCTTGATTATAACATTATTGAACCAACCGAATCTCTTGAACATGCTGTAGACAAATTAAGGAAAAATAAAAAAGTATAATATGGATTTTGATAGTCTTCGACGGTTAATGATCTCAGACCGGACTGTACGCCGCTTTCAGGAAGAAAAGAAAGTAGGGAAAGAGACATTGGAGAAACTTATAGAATTGACCCGCTACTGTCCTTCAGGAAGAAATGCGCAGCCTCTGCGATATGTTATGATTACAGATCCGGAAGAGTGTGCAAAGGTTTTCCCATGCCTCGTATGGGCAGGTTATTTTAAGGACTGGGATGGTCCGGAAGTGGGGGAGAGGCCCGTGGCATATCTTGTTCAATGTCTTGACACAAAATACGGACAGAACTGTTTGTGTGACGATGGCCTTCAGCTTGAGGCGATCACTCTCGGAATGCGGACACTCGGTTTGGGAGGGTGTATTATAAAGGCGTTTAATTCAATAAAGCTTGTGGAAGTATTGGAACTTGATGGCAGGTATGTGCCACGCTATGTGCTTGCAATAGGCTATCCTGCTGAGGAGGTTAAATTAGAAGATATGCCGGACGATGATGACGCAGATTTTAAGTATTACCGCACGAAAGATGGTATTCATCACGTCCCGAAAAGACCTCTTGAAAGCTTGATCATCAAATAAGAAGAAAATGTTTTGAGTGCAATAGACCGGTCTACCTGATTTCTCTGAAAGAGAGAATCGGAGACCGGTCAATATTTTAGAGTAATTTCGTGGCGGGATAGCAACAGGAGTAAAAGATATATTTTACATTTAAATTCAATGTATAGAAACTATCAATCTTCCTCCTTTACGTTCAGATCAAGTTCGTCCATATGGTTTCTGATATTTCTCTGGTAAATTTCGTCTCCTTTTTTTGTCCAGAACTTGATTGTTTTCTCGTATTTTTTCCTGTCTGATTTACTTAAATCCGGATTCTCTTCAATTCTCTCTTCATAGATCTTGGCAATTGCCTTAGCGCCACGCCAATCGTCATATTCATAGGCAATCTTAAAATATTCTATTGCCATTTCATCATTCTTTTCGCATCCGATACCATCGGCACATATCCATCCCATTCTATATGAATATTCTTCCGGATCCATTTCGGCGGCTACCAAAGTCCATTTGAAAAGTTGAGCTCTCCATTCATCATCTTCTAAATATAACGGCATAATGAGATTCCAATAATAGTCGCTCAAAGCTCGAGCTGCATCAGCATTAAATTCTGCGATTTTCTCATAATATTCCACTGCTATATCCGGATCTCCACCTTTGGCAGAATCAAGAAAATAGTCTCCTAACCAAAGGCAAGCATATTCTTTCCACCGGCTCTCCAGTTCGGCACATTTTTCATAGAAACGCTCGGCATCATAATGATCATACTTTTGTCTCGGACCTCCAGTTGCCTGATCCGGAGTCTCTATGTTGTCGCACATATATCCGAGAAGGAAATATCCCAGTGGGTCACGTCCCATGTCTACCGCTTTTTCAGCATGGTCAAAACTTTTGTCAAGGTCAAGGGGAACACCGATGCCCTCATGATAAATCAACCCCAATAAACCTTCTCTTTCCGCACTCTCAGGGGCATTTAATACTAATTCAGCTGCCTCTTTGTGCAGTTCCGTGTTCACCTCCGCCTCTTTAAGCAAAGCGTGAAATTTATCAGATAAAGTAGCCATATTAATCAAAAATTACAGTTGGATTCATTTGTGCCGGATTTCGCCACTTAATATTATATTCATTTTCAAGAAGTTCCTGCTGAGCATTCCAATATATAAAGCAGAATCCCATATGTCTGGGAGCATTGGCAAAACGGTATTCCAGTCGTTCTTCCATATCATAATAGATATCTTCCCAATGTCTTGTGTATTCTATGGGGTCTTTCTTTATGTGCCCTATCTCCGGATGAAGGATAATCTTAATTAACTCTTCAGAAGTCATAATCCCGGCGATGGCTTCTTGCATCGGTCGGTCAAGGAAATAATCTACCCATGTCGGTTCCGGAAGTAAAATTTTAAGTTTCAATAATTTTCGAATTCTCCCCTTCATGTCGCTATTAAGTTTACCTTCAATAAAGGCAGCATGTAGGAAGAACATAAGTAATTCATAAAGAGAATAATTATAGACTGATTGCCCGAGAGCATCTATGATTCTTGGTAATGTCTGTTCCATTATCTCCCATGAGACATCTCCGTATTGGAGAGTTTCTATTACACTCCTTGTGATCTGTTTAAGAGGGCGGAAATCTTTCTTGATTACATATGCTTCTGCAAGAAGCACGTAGAGCTGTAGCAATTCAAGAACGTGTAAACGATCTCTGTCTTCTCTTTTAAGCATCTCAATGAGAGAAGAAAAGATTTCAATATCCAAATCTATAGCCTTATCATGATCTTCAGGAGTTTCGTGACCTCTTAGATTGAAAACTTCATCTATTCTATCATCAATAGTCTTATTGACGTCAGAAATTATTTTATTTATTAATTCGGATTCTACCATGGTTTTATATGTGTATGGATAAATTGGTGAAAAGAATGAAATGGAAATTTAAAAATTAGTATATAGTTAATCTTCAGAAGCTACTTAAGAGTCATTTATCAAAAGAGAATTTCAAACAAACATATTATTTAGAATTTAAAAAATTTACAGTTTCAGTCGAATCTGACACGTGGATTCATTTCGGCCGGTGACCTCCAGTCTATTCCATATTTTTCTTTTAGAATTCTTTTTTTCTCTCTCCAGATGTAATGACATATACCTCTGATACGTCGTCTGTCTTTAAATAGTTCATCGATTTCCTCCTGCACTTTATAATAGATCTCTTGCCATTCGGGAGAATATTCTATTGGATCAGGCTTCAATCTTCCGATCCAGGGGGAACGTATAATACGCATGAGCTCTTCAGACGAAAACATTTTGGATAGTTTCTTTTCAACATTATTATCCAAGAACTTCTCGGTATACCAGTCATGATCCAACAATATATGTAATCTGATCAGAAGTTCTGCATAAGGTTTCATTTTCCGTTTACATTGTCCTGCCGTAACGATTATATAGAAATATCGGGCTAAAATTTCATATAGCAGATGATAATATACTGTTTCAGAGAGAATATCTATTATCGGGTGAAGATATTTCTTGTAAGCTTCTTTACTAATGTTACCATTTATCAATAATCCTACAGTTCCTTCAGCTACATATTTGAGATCAGGATATTTGTTTCTTGAGTTAAGATTTTCCGCGAGCATGGCATAAAGCCTTAGCAGGGCTTCATCAAGGCTTTCATCCTCATTCTCGCTTATAGCCATTTGAATAAGCTCACGAATAATTATTTCATCGATTATCTTGTCATCATTCCCATTACAATTGGAATCAAAAGTGTTTTTTAAAGCTAAGACACTCTCAATGCGTTCCTCGGCAGAAAGAGAAGTGTCGGAAGATATCTCATAAACTTCTTTCAGGGGGCTGTTTCCAAACATTTGTTCCATTATATCGGGGAATTAGCGTTGCTTCACAAAGATATATAAAAAAAACGATATATCAACTCCTCAACAAAAATAAATCATCCGGATACTTTTGGTATACAGTTCAAAGCATCCGGATGAAGAAGATAAGTGGTGGACTGAGTTCGACGTAAATTTTATGGCAAGTCTGTTTATTTACGTCAGAAAGTCTTCAAAGAGCCGATGAACAGGATAGTGCCTGTGCTCTGTTCCATCACATAATAAATAAACGGACGGTCGAAGGTTGGATGGAAAGGTGGTTGAGTTCCTGTGGAAATTGACACCGAAGTTACCCCGGCTCCTTCGGCTCCATCCTTTGTCATTTTGAAGAAGGTTTTCTGTTTGATACCCATGGAAACAGGTTTACCGTCTTTTGTTTCGAATCTCACCGGATAGCCCATTTGGTCCAAAATATCTGAAAGATTTCCCGGATCATAGTTTATCTCAAATGCCGGCACGGTAACTAAACTTGATTTAACTTCCCCTGCATTTTCAGGCAGGAAGTTTATTCCGGAAAGATATTCGGCACATTCGGCGATGGTTTCTCCTTCTGCAGGAAGCACGGCATACATGCGGTAGCCACCGTTGCCGAAAGGTATCACGGAGAATACCCTGCCGTCAGCTTCACCGGTCTTAATTTGCTCGATATCCCTGTCATAATTATAGGGGGAGATTAATGAATTAACTTTTTTCTCTTCGCCGTTCACATCTGTAAAAGTCATCTGATCCTGTCCCTCTGTGAATGGCAGCGACCATTTGCCCAGGAAATAAAGTGCATTGACATACATCACCTGCTCATCGGGTGCCGGAGCATTGGGATCCAGCAAGCTTATGCGGTTGTTGGTTTTGCTTAATGTCCAGTCATTGATTTTCTTTACAATGGAGGGATCAGTTGTAGGGAAGCCGAAAATCTCGGTACCATAGTTTTTCATCCATGATGCTCCCTTGTCCAATCCAAAATCGCCAATCTCCCAGATTGAATTTGCAAGGGTGAATTTTACCCTGCCGTCAACCTTAGGCAATTCCTTAATTAGCATTGAGTTAAAGCTTCCAAGCTCATCAAGGCTGTTCACTCCGAAGAAGCCAAGATATTTATCGGCAACCTCCTTTGAGTAGTTATCACCGCAACTGTGGGTAAACAGGCTCAGAGCCATTTGCAGACTGAGTGGTGAGAAGCAAACGTTTTCCTGCGGATTCTCAGCCTCAAGCTTTGAATATACCTGTGCAGCTGTCTTTTCCTTAAAAACTTTGGAAGCCCTTGTCTGGGCTTCATTCATGCTTATTTGATAAAGCGGCGTATTTGTAAAACTGTCATTTCCGGATTCATTATCCGAACAGGACACGGCAAGTCCTGAAAACATCAGAAGACCTGTCAACAGGCTTCCAACCTTTTTCAGGCTACTTTTTCCAAAGAGTCTATTTCTCTTCATACTCTAAAATTTATGATTAAAAAATAATACAAAAATAATACAAAAATAATACAAAAATAATACAAAAATAATACAAAAATAATAAGATTTCCTTATTTGGGTAACATACCTATTTTACTACGTAAAAGCTTACGTGGTCACCATGGTTCATGTTTTTGACTATCCCTTTGATATGCCTCTCTACTAATAAAGGTATAATTCATATGGAAATAACCATTCCACGAAGTGATTAGTAGTATTTAAGGACTTCAAAATTGCCTAACAGTGAAGACATATGCAAATTTAATAATATTAATATAATCTTGCAAAATATTTTGAGAAAAAAATAATAATCAACCTCTCACTCACTCAATATCTTTTTTCCGTATAAATTTAACCCTCAATTAAATTAAGTTTCCTAAACTAATATACAATTGGGCTCAATAGGATTAGTTAGAAAGAGTATTTTCTGAAGTTAATAGCACAATAAAGTATATGAAATAATTAATCTTGTTACAAATTGATCTTTGTATAAAAAATCATTTCCGTAATTATTATAATCATAAGTTGCAAATAAAAGGAGTAAATCATATTTTTTTGGAAAATGATAACGAAATATTTGCTTTTGTACACCATCTTTATGAAAAGTTTATAGGCTATGTAATTATGGTATGATCAATTATTAAAATGATTTTCAGCCTAAAATATGTTTATATATAGATTCTCCAGTTGAATAG
>CAZXHO010000134.1:0-6449 GCA_964640365.1 uncultured Sangeribacter sp.
GATTTTGATGGATGTATCAAACAAAGAGAATGCCATTGTTATCGGCACCGGAGATATGTCCGAACTCGCATTGGGATGGTGTACGTATAACGGTGACCATATGTCAATGTATGGAGTTAATGCTTCTATCCCCAAAACACTTGTAAGACACCTTGTAAAATGGTATGCCGGTGAATTGGGTGGAAAAGCAGAAGAGATTCTTCTTGACATTGTGGATACACCAATCAGTCCTGAACTTGTTCCATCAGGAACTGATGAGATAAGCCAAAAAACAGAAGATTTGGTGGGTCCATATGAATTGCATGACTTCTTCCTGTATCATCTTCTCAGAAATTCGTTCTCTCCACGCAAAATATATTGGTTGGCAGTCAGAGCATTCAAAAACAGATATAATGCCAAAACGATTCTTAAATGGATGAAAAATTTCTATAAGAGATTCTTTTCACAACAATTCAAACGCTCTTGTATGCCTGACGGCCCTAAGGTAGGAAGCGTATGTCTTTCACCAAGGGGAGACTGGAGAATGCCTTCGGATGCATCTTATACTCTTTGGATGAATGAGGTGGAAGCTTTGGAAGAAGAATGGCTGGTCAATGAGAAATAAATTTAATATCTTTAGGAATGAGTTTTGAAGAAGATATAAAAAATGCTGTGGATTGTCTACGGAAAGGGGGCGTCATTTTGTATCCTACAGACACAATCTGGGGAATAGGTTGTGACGCCACAAATCCGGAGGCAGTGAAGCGCATTTACGAAATAAAGCGTAGGGCTGAAAGCAAATCGATGCTTGTATTGGTAGAGAGTGAAGGAGCGCTCGACAGAATTGTAAAAGATATTCCGGAGGTGGCATGGCAACTTATAGAAGCAGCTGTAGATCCTCTCACCATAATTTACGACCATCCCTTCAACGTGGCTCCTAATCTATTGGCATCCGATGGATCGCTCGGTATAAGAATAACCAATGAAAAATATTCGAGAGAATTATGCCGAAGATTTCGAAGACCGATAGTGTCAACCTCAGCCAATATAAGTGGAGATAAGGCTCCCGGAGTTTATAGAGATATCTCGGAAGAAATAAAAAATAGTGTAGACTACATCGCTTCTTATAGAAGGGATGAAACCACTGCACCTCCTGTAAGCAACATCATAAAGATTTCGGAAGGTGGACTGGTGAAAGTGATCAGATGAAAGGAGTGAGAATTTCCATAAGAAGACAGCGTCTGAAATATGTTGCAAGCGACTGGCTGACAGGAAATATAGCATTCTTCCTATTCAATATTGTCCGCTATAATCTTCTGAGAGAGGTTGCGGGTTCCAGTCTTGAAGCCTTTTTATTAACTCCCAAGCTGATTTCAGAACAGATAATCGTACCTTTTGCCATGCTTGGCATATACTGGCTATCGGGATATTATAATGATCCGTTCGGGAAGTCGCGTCTTCAGGAATTTCTGACAACATTTTTGTCATCAGCCGTCAATACCCTCTTAGTCTTTCTGATCTTATTGATAAATGACAATACGGGCGAACGAATGCTGAATTATCAGTTGATTCTTTCGTTTTGGGGAATGGCATTCATATTTTGCTATTTCGGAAGGATTTTGATAACGGGAAGAACGCTTGCAAATTTCAGAGACCACCATTGGCAAATGAGGGTACTGATAATCGGCAACTCCGAAGTAGCCCACAAGGTAGCCAAGAAACTTTTGGAAGAACCGTGCAGAATAAGTTATGATATCCGAGGATTTGTTGAGATTCCGGGAGAAGAAGGATCGGCGGGATCCTATTCTGTGTATGGGCTTGGAGATCTTACCGAATTGTGCAGAAGAGAAAAGATAGATCGTTTCATCATAGCCACCAAGACTATAGAAGAAGAAAAGATATTAAATCTGATCTATCATCTTTTCCCCTTCAATTTGTCAATACGTATAGCTCCGGACACTTATTCCATAATTACCTCCTCTGTCAGGTTGAAGGATATACATGGTGATGCGTTTGTGGATATAACCTCTCCTGCCATTTCAGAATCATCAAAAAATCTTAAAAGATCTTTTGATGTGGCTGTTTCCATTGGAATGCTGATTCTTCTTTGTCCTTTAATGGCGATAATTTCTTTTTTGGTGAGGCTTGATTCTCCCGGGCGAGTCATCTTTACACAAGAGAGGGTAGGTTTGAAACAGAAACCTTTCACAATATATAAATTCCGGACAATGAGAGATGATGCCGAAAAAGATGGTCCTTGTCTTTCAGATGTTAATGATCCGAGGGTAACGAAAATCGGGCGAATTTTGAGGAAATACCGTCTTGACGAATTGCCTCAATTCTGGAATGTTCTGATAGGGGATATGTCTCTTGTCGGACCACGTCCTGAACGTCGGTATTATATTGACCAAATAAGAGAGCGTGTGCCATATTATGCACTGGTTTGTCAGGTCCGGCCCGGCATCACATCTTGGGGGATGGTAAAATATGGATATGCTTCTACCGTTTCACAAATGGTGGAACGTACAAAATACGATCTGATATATCTGTCAAATATGTCTCTTACACTTGATTTGAAGATAATGATATATACTGTGCTGACAGTGATCGAGGGTAAGGGAAAATAGTTCTGAGGTATACGGAAAGAATAATTATAAAAAATAATGGCATATAAAGAGCGACATAATAAATTTACGGAGCTGTGGCTTAGCTTGGTGAGCTGGCGGGAGCGGCACATCAAAGAGAAAAATTTCGTATTGCTTCTCGCACTCGTAGTAGGAGTGGCATGCGGATTCGCTGCGCAGCTTCTTAAATTTCTTATCCATTTGATTTCAAATCTTTTGACTTCTAATCTAAGTGAAACCACAGCTAACTGGCTCTATCTTGTATATCCGGTGGTGGGAATTCTTATTGTTATCCTCTTTATAAATTTTGTTATAAAAGATAATATTTCGCATGGTGTAACAAAGGTGCTATATGCCATCTCCCGCAATAAGTCTCGACTTAAGAAACGCAATATATACTCATCTCTTATTGCATCTTCTGTGACGATTGGATTCGGTGGTTCAGTAGGAGCCGAGGGTCCTATCGTATTTACCGGAGCGGCAATAGGATCTAATATAGGACAGGCTTTCCGATTGTCGCCTCGTATATTGATGGTATTGGTTGGGTGTGGAGCAGCTGCCGGCATAGCCGGAATTTTCCGTGCCCCTATAGCCGGAATGCTTTTCACTCTTGAAGTACTGATGATAGACCTCACGGGAGCAACCGTAATGCCCTTGCTCATATCTTCAATCACCGGTGCTACCGTGGCGTATGTTCTTGAAGGATATAATTCGGAATTCTTCTTTTCCCAAAGTGAACCCTTTTCCGTTAGTAAAATTCCATATACCGTATTACTTGGAATATTTTGCGGCCTGATATCCCTGTATTTTACCAGAATGATGTTTATGATGGAAAGCATGTTCTCAAAGCTTAAATACAGAAGTGTAAAAGTTGCAATTGGAGGCATAATTTTAGCCGGATTGATCTTTGTTCTTCCTCCTCTTTACGGAGAAGGCTACGATGCTATAAACAACCTTCTGGAGGGTGATTACTCAAAGATTGTAGACGGAACATTCTTTTATGTCGACAGGGATAATATTTGGTTCATAGCCTGCTTCATCGGTGCAATTATACTTACCAAAGTATTTGCCACAAGTGCCACAAACGGTGCCGGAGGTGTGGGCGGAACATTTGCCCCCTCTCTTTTTGTGGGAGCCATGTGTGGCTTTCTCTTTGCTTTCGTGCTCAACAATATGTTTGCCGGAGGAGTAGGGATTTCCAATAAGAATTTTACCTTGCTTGGCATGGCAGGGTTAATGAGCGGTGTAATGCATGCTCCTCTGATGGCAATCTTCTTGACAGCTGAGATGACAGGCGGTTATAATCTCTTCTTGCCACTCTTGATAGTATCCACCTTATCTTATATGACGATTCGTATATTTGAGCCATACAGTATCTACACAATGCGACTCGCAAAACAGGGAGATCTCATAACCCATGAAAAGGATAAGTCGGTACTAACCCTCTTAAAGATTGATAACGTGATCGAACGAGATTTTAAGACTGTACGACCCGAGATGAATCTGAAAGAGGTAGTAGATATAATTGCCACTTCAAGCCGTAATCTTTTCCCGGTAATTGACAATGACGGAATGCTTGTAGGCGTCGTTTTGCTTGACGATATAAGAAACATCATGTTCCGTCCTGACCTCTACAAGAAGATGCACGTGACGCGATTTATGTCGATGCCACCTGCGAGAATTGAGATCAATCAACCTATGGAAGAGGTGATGAGGATATTTGACAAGACCAATGCATGGAACCTACCGGTTGTGGATAATGGAAAATATATAGGATTCGTTTCTAAATCAAAGATATTCAATTCCTACCGCCGGGTGCTCCGCCACTACTGCGATGACTGACACCATACCTCCAATCCAATTTTTTCGATCGTATCGTTGATTATCACTTGGAGGATTATATTTCTAATGTTTATCCGATTCTATTGAATCAGCCAATTTTCAATACATCGGGTCTTTGAAGAGAAATTTACACCAATCTTAAACAGTTTTCGATGATCTGTCTGAAACGGACGCGAATATAGTTTCCTATCTATCTGTTTAATTGCCTCTTCTGCAGAATTATCGTATTTCAATTCAATCACATATAAAAATTTAGAGGTACTTATCAGTATGTCTATGCTCCCGTCAGATGTATGCACTTCAGTTTTTGTGTTAAGACCGAGAAGGGAGGTTAGAAGATAAAAGGCATTGTGAAAAATATTTTCGTTATCTATCTTTAGATTATAATCAATTCCGGCGAAAAATGCCTGCATTTCTTTCATGGCAGCGTCAGGTTTCCCATTTATAAAGTTTCTTATAATATTTGACACTATCCTGTTTGCCGGAATATTTCTGCAATGCACATAATAGGGGAGGAGGAAATTCAAAAATCCTTTTTTGACCTCCTGATTAGGAAGGCCGAGACGGTACTCTCTTGTTTCCTTTAGATAATCTTTAATAGTTAGATAGCCGGTTTGATACATTAGAGCAGTGGGATTAGGACTGAGGAGATCCAGACCTTTCAGTTCATCTTCCGAACAATAAGAATCTAAAGCACTCTCAAGATCGGCGTTAACCCTTTTAAGCGCTTCCATTAATATTGTTGGTAAACCTGTTTCATTCCAATAGTATGAAATCTCGCTTTTATCCAAACAATTAAGTAATGACCAAGGATTATAGATGTCACAACCTGATTTAGAAAATCTATAACCGTCATAATTTTTCTTTAATTCAGACAATGCTTCGTCATATCCGACAGCTTCTTTTTCGGATAGTTTTTGAATACCGGCGTGGAAATCGTTTCTAAGTTCATTTTCCGATATGCCACATATATCTGAAAACTCATCCGAATAGGTTATATCGTTCAGGTTATTAAGATCTGAAAATACACTCAGTTTGCTAAACCTGCTAACACCGGTAAGAAACACCAATTTTATATGCTCTGCACTGCTTTTGAAATTGGAATATAAGGCTGCGAGTCGTTGACGGTAATGCTCAAAATTATCATTGTTGTTTAGATTCCCAACAAGTGGTTTATCATACTCATCAACTAAGATTACCACTTGAAGTCCAGTTTTCTCATGCGCTGCTTTTATTATATTATGAAATCTTGAAGATAAACCGGTAGCCTTTCTTTCTACACCATATTTTGTTTCCCATTCATTAAAAATATTATCAAGCACACTGTCAAGGGTTACTTGTTCCGCATATTTCTCTATGTTTAGGTCGAGCCTTAATACGGGATAACTTTCCCAATTCCAGTTTATAGTATTGATGTAGAGCCCATCAAATAATTCACGGTAACCTTCAAAGAAATATCTCAGGGTGGAAAGGAAAAGACTTTTACCAAACCTACGCGGGCGAGCAAGAAAATAGTATTTACTTCCTGACTCAATTATTTTTTCTATGAAAACTGTCTTATCGACATAGACACAGTTCCTTTCGCGCAACGATTTGAAGTCTTGTTCGCCAATACCATATTTAACTGTCTGTGCCATAGTAATTGTCCTTGTTAACATCCAAAGGTGGAATTATGCAAAATTACATATTTGAAATTTATTTTGCAACTAAAAGAATCACCGTAAGATGTATAATTGAGGAGCCCGCTGTGTTCAAATAAAAATATTTAACGTATTGAAAAGGGCATTTTTTATAATTAGTGTTTTTAGGTTTTATAAAAGAAATGATATGGAATTATATGAATTGATTCTAACGTCATAACCTCATCTTTTATGTCAGTGGTATCACATTCAGGCGGGTTTTATAATAATGAAAAATTCGTTATCTTTGCATAAAAAATAACATATGACGCAGAAGAAACTTAAGATTGTGTTTTTTGGTACGCCTGAATTTGCAGTGGCGAGT
>CAZXHO010000135.1:0-6408 GCA_964640365.1 uncultured Sangeribacter sp.
ATATAAACTTTGCTCCCATTCTTGATGCACTTGTCACAGCTCCCGTTATACCGGTATATAATAACACAGCTTATATGTCAATAAGCGAGGCTATCTCAGAAATTTTGAAAGTAGTCTCTTTCTTACCGGACGGAAACATCCTCTTCACTTATATTTCTTCTGTTGGAGGAGCTGAGCGCATAGCCCAGAGCTATGCCAATGGTTACCAATACGTGATAGCTGCTCCGGGGATTGTTAAAGTATATGTAAATCCCTTATCTTTCTTCAGCTTTATCCTACAGACTACTTCCGGTTCAACGCCTGCTTCTGAAGTGGATCTAAACGCTACAGGACTTTGGGCTGTCAATAATGAAAAAAAAGAAGATTCTACCTCTTCCAATCTTGCCGGGATTAAGGAACTATTATCCTCACCGATTGTGCAGAAAATCTTAAAAAACATAGTTCCGGAGGTATTACCCATGGTATCCGAGGGAATACCATTCGCGTATTCCATTACTTCCGGTCAATCGGAAGCAGAGCAGAATTTAAAGGTATTCATAAATACAGAGATGACTGTTAAAATAATGACAGCTATCCTGACTCCAATTCTGGAAGACAGCGTCACTATTGAAGCACTCAAACAATATATGCAGTCAAGTCCGCTCTTATCTCCACTTATTCCGGAAATTGAAAAGGCTTTAACTCTTCTCCCAAATGTTTTTGAAAGAACTACTACTTTCAACTTAGGATTCAACTTCATCCCTTATACATCCAAATAAATAGATTATAAACTATAAAAAGTGCAGATTCGAAAACTCGCATATGCACTTTTTTTTCGTTGATATATTTTTGAAGTCGAGGCATTAGAACCTATACTGGATAGCCGTCAAAATGCTTCGGGGGCGGATACTGAAACTATACTCGGAACGGGATAAGGTTCCATATTTGATGTATCTGTACTCTCTCCTATCCAACATATTATTGACAGTTAAAGATAGCCTTATTTTATTATTGACTCTCCATACTGCAGAAGCATCTATCAAAACCAGATTATTTGTGTTTCCTTCCGGAAATCTCGTAAGATAATGTTCTGCACCAAAAGTAACATCAACATAATCAGTTGGTATCACTGTCACAAAAAGGTTTTGCTTAAACGAATGATAATCATTCGTTTCTCTATTAATCCTAAGCAAAGAAAATGAATAATCCAGATCATAGTTTAATGATAACCAAGATACGAGACTTCCCTTGAAATAAGGCTTAAGGCCGGCATTGAATTGTCGATAAGGAATCACTTCTCCATTACGCATTGAAGAAGCCTCTCCTGTGGATCCGGTAACATCCAATCCAACCACCATCCTACTATGTCCCAACCCTTTGCTTAATCCCCCATTTATTTGCCATGTATTTTTGTTCCATAGATATTCACAATAAGAAGACACTATAAAATCTCCATAAAATATCTGGTTGCCAATAAGGGATGATCGGGTGTGCCCATAGCTCAAGGACGCATTCACAAAAAAAGATTTCAATGGATTGCGATATCTATAGTTCAGGGTAGTCCATAAATCTTTAGAACTGTGACCAACCTCATCTGAATAGAACAGATTTCGATAATCAGATAAAATGGGAGTATCCATAAATAAATATGGTGAAGGCGCAACATTCTTAAAATTTATAAATAAAGAAAGATCCGATTTGGATGTAAGCTGTTTTCTTACTTTAAGACTGGAGGAACCGGAATAATAATCATGTTGACCCTTAATAGAATAATGCATCCAATTGACAGGAATTTTCAAAGAAACCAACCATCCTTTCCTTTCATAGTCAATCTGTGGAATAGCATAGACCTTCGAAAGAAAAGTATTGTAAATATTACAATTATCAAATTCCTTTATTCCTGTTAGAGAAGTCTTTAATCTATGATAATCCAAATCAATGCCAGCCGTTACATAGAATTTCCAAAATCTGCTCATTCTTCCGAATTGTGATTCGGTTGTGCTTCTGAAATCAAGAGTTCCAACAGATTGCACGGCATCCTCCTCTCCTTTAACCATCAGTCTGTCAGGTCTGTATTCATAAGAATTTCTTGAGATAACTGTAAAAAGTTTCTTAGAATTACGTTTTACCAGCTTCAGGTCATTACAAGCCGATAAGGATTTCCTTCTAACTTTTTGCCATAAATCGTAAGAACCCGTAATTACAGATTTTGAATTGTCAAGAATTCCTTTAATTGTGAGTTTATCTTTTAGAAAATACTCTTTCCTATTCGTCTCGCTGTTAAATTGCACACTTAAATCATGATTCAGAGTGTGCAAGTTATTCTTTTGAATGAATGTGGGAATGTCCTGACTGAAATAATCAGTGACAACACCGGTATTATACTCCAGTATATCAGCCATATAATTAAGTTTCAAACGCATAGAGTTATCTCCTTTCCTCCATGAAGCAATTCCGTTGGCAAGCCAAGAAAGGTTGTCGCGGGTTCGTTTCTCCGACAGAGGAGCATTTACCTGATCGGCTGAAATGTATTCAGGAAACAAAGAATTGTCATAACCGGAAGCAAACATATCATCAAAAGAATGTTCCTTGATTTCATTCTCCGGATTCCAGCCTGTATTATCAACTTTCAGGGTAAACATATTCTGGATTTTCCGAGCAAGACGCATTGTGAAAACTGAAGCGTCAAATAGTAGTGGCTCTACTCCGAGCGCTCCCTTGGCAACACCCACCCATCTGCTTTTTGCGTCCTCTTTCAGTTTTAGATTTATTCCCGCTTCTTCGGGAAATTCAATTCCTTCCAACGCTTTTATAGGTTGATGATTCTCCATAATTTCCACCGATTTCACATCTTTATATGAAATATTATTAGTGGCAAGACCATACTGGCTATCAATAAAATCGTTACCGTCCAGATAAAACTTATTGATAGGCTTACCTTGATATTTTATAGTACCGTCTTTCTCAACTTTAATTCCCGGAAGTCGCTTGATAACGTCTATAATGGCATTATCTTTAGCATTTGCATAGCGAGATACATTGAAGACCAAAGTATCTCCTCTGGCAAATATATCCGGTGCTTCGATAATGACATCATTAAGATGAGTTACCTTCGGATTCAACCTCACTTCCGACATGTCGGAAGAAATTGGTAATAAAAGAGGCTCGTATCCCATGATTCGAAACGAAATAGAATCCGTATCCCCTTTTGGCGTGATGCAAAATCTGCCATCTCTATCGGAAGAGGTAAAACTGCCATTGGCTTTTACTATAACTCCGGCAATTGGAGCGCCGGTAGAAGAATCCTTTATTACTCCGCATATCTTACTTATTTGTGCCGGAACTGTGAAGGGTACCAATAAAAGACTAATTACAAAAAGAAATCTGAATAATCTCATTTGTCGCAATCTCTTTCTATATATTTATAAGGGAGTTCTATCGGATCGTAGGAATCCAGATATGGATTACCTTCTTCATCCGTCACCGTGATATGCCCTCCCGTAGTTGCTTCAAAATATCCATAGGGATTTATTTCATAGCGATGTTTAATATCGTAGTAACCCTTTCGGTCTGTTTTGTTATAAGGAACTGTATACATGGTTATCGGTCTGTCGGCTACAGATTTTATCCCGACACATTCAAACGTATAATGCTCCTTTTCATCAGATGCCTTCATAATCAATCCCGGGAGCCCGTAAAATTTCCAAGGTCCGTCCATGATAGGGATATCTTCCGCATAAAAAACTGTCCAGTCCCTTCCTCTGAAATTACATTTAGCACTTTTACATTCGTATCCTAACACTGTAGTGACACTATCCGTTAGTTCCCAATTGAATTCAGGCATATCCTCTTCATATTTTATCCAGTCGATACACACTTTCTCAGTATGCGTTAGTTTTCCCTGCGGATGATTCTTAAATATCGTCATGAATTCACCGGTACTTAATTTACCCTCTTTGGCTGACTGACCGACTTGTTCGTTTGTCAAAGTCAACAGCAAAGAATCGACAGTAAGATTCTTCAGACTCGAAAATTTGGAAAGCATATCCGGTCCAATCTGCAGAAGCATCTGATCCGAAGATAAATTGTCTTTTAGCGATTCAGTGGTATCTACGCAATAATTATAGTCATAAACAAATTCCATAGTTTCCCTTGCAAGTGTTTCCGTTTCAGGAACCTCTCCCATGAAGATAGTCAATTGGCGTCTCATTACCTTAGCCGATAATGTAACTCCGATACCTGTTGCGATGATTAGGATAATAATAAATTTTTTCATATGAGTTAAGTTGATTAATTTGTTCATGGCAAAATTAATCCATAGCAGTCGTTATGAAAGAAATTTATTATTACTCAAACATTATCTGATTATTACTAAATTATTACTCTATTAAAATTGATACATTAATTAGAGAAGGTAATTATTGGAAATAATTAAATTTGCATCATGGAAAAGAGGATAAAAATACTATATGTCATTACTATTATTGCCATATTTGCATTTCTCGGAATGCAAATTTATTGGTTATACGGACAATATGAAGTAAATTTGAGAGAATCCGAAGATAATATGAAAGAGAGAGTCCTTGCCGTAATGAGTAATTATTTTACTGAACGTGAAAAGATGGAAAAAGAAAAGAAGGACCAAAGATCCAAAGAAAAACAATTGTTATATGCCAATTATAACGTAGACTGGACTATAAATAAAAAGGCTACTCTCACAATTTACAAAATGTCAGATCAAGAATATGAAGAATGGAAATCAGTAAATACCGAAACAGAAAAAGATTCTACGAAAGCTATATTTGAAGTAAATATGCCCAGAAGGAATGAAGTTTACAAGCAATCGTTAGATGTCACGAAAGCGCCCACTGAATCATATATATGGGCTGCTCTCCACAATGCCCAATTTGAATATTTCTACCCCATGAATACAGCTGTGCTCGATTCCATGCTGATCTCTGCCGGCATAAAAGCTAAGATCAGCCTTATTGTAACTGATAGTATAAATTGGGAACCGTCACTTTTAAGACATAAATCAATTTTTAACCCTACCGCCTCTATCACTATTCCATATTCTGAAATGGAATCAAAAAGCTTACTAATAGAATGTTATCTTTCTCCGTTCGAAGTCATGGGAAAGATGCTCAATAATTTGATTGCCATCACCTTGCTGTCAATCCTACTGATAATATGTCTCATTTGGCAATTTTCTACAGTCCTGAAACTCAATAGACTCGACCAAATGAGAAACGGTTTCATTACGACAATGATTCATGAATTGAAACGCCCTATATCCACTTTGAAAATGTGTGTGTCAGGCATCGAAAACGATGTCATGATGGATAATCGGGAGGTGAGACATGAATTAATGGGAGAGGCTCGGATTGCACTCGACAACCTGTCTTCTTATTTTTCTAAGTTAAGGGATATCACTTTCAATGACGTAGAACAGATACCGTTGACTCTCTCCATAATTAACGTTCGGGAATCAATGAATTCAGTTTTTAAGCAGCTTATATTTCCAGAAAATAAAAAAGTGGAGTTTTTAAATAATATCCCTGAAGATTTGGAAATTTCAGTCGATCGGACTCACTTTATGAATATTTTGAATAATCTTTTGGAAAATACTGTTAAATATTCCGGTGAATCCGTTAGTATCATAGCAGATGCTGAAAATGCGGATGAAAGCGTGATAATAAAGCTCACCGACACGGGCTTCGGAATTCCATCGAATGAAATTTCTTATATTTTCACAAGATTTTATCGTGGAAAGCAGACTTATTCAGATCTACCCGGCATGGGTTTGGGACTGAGCTATGTCAGAATGCTTGTGGAAGCTCATGGAGGAAGCGTAAGGGCATCGAGCAAAGAGGGAAAAGGATCATGTTTTACTATTATTCTCCCACAATGAAAAAAAAATTAAAAATCCTACTTGTGGATGATGACCTTAAAAATTCAATGCTGTTGAGACGCTTCATTGAAAACGAAGGTTATGAGGTCACATATGCTAATAATGGGAAAGTGGGACTCGAACTGTATAATGACTTTCATCCTGACCTTATTTTGCTCGATATTAATATGCCGGAATTGAACGGATTTGAAATGGCAAAAACAGTCAGAGCCAAAGACCGTAAGGTAATCATTTTCTTTCTTACCGACCGAACCGATAAAGTGGACCGTCTGCACGGCTTTTCATTAAAGGGAAATGACTATATTCCCAAGCCATTTTATCCTGAAGAACTGATTGCCAAAATCAACGAACGCTTTGAAAGTATGATTTTGACCGATGAAAAAGAATACTTTCTGGGAGACTTGTTGTTTCTTCCAAATCATTCTACCCTCACTTATCGTGGCGAGACACACTCTCTGTCGGTCAGACAGACTGAAATCCTCAAGTTGTTGGCAGACAATCTTGGCAACATTGTGGAT
>CAZXHO010000136.1:0-6386 GCA_964640365.1 uncultured Sangeribacter sp.
ATCAAGTTTCTGTGCGTGGAGCCAGACTTTTGCCGCCGACTTCCTTCAGATTCGACCTCACGACCGACACCCTTGTCTTTGGCTATGTACTTCCCACTATCTGGGCGCACGCGGGACTTGCACCCGTTAGATTATGCTCATGTCGGGCGAACAATAAGACACTCCGGAAATTCACTGAGAAAGTCCGGAGTGTTATTTTATAGTTGTATGTAAACTATAGTGGAATTGGAATCGTGATAGGTTATCTCTGCGGGATATCTACTTCCTGCTCTCTTCCCTCAATTAGATAATCGCGGAAATGGTCAACAAGACGCCAGTAGAAATATTCATCCATGTTTCCGAATGAGTGACGCTGAGTAGGAAGAACAAGGAGTTCAAAACGCTTGTTTGCGTTTATGAGAGCATTTGCAACTCTGATAGTGTTACCCGGATGCACATTGTTGTCGATATCACCGGTCACAAGCATCAGATGTCCTTTCAGGCGTGAAGCCAGTTCAGGGTTAGTGTCAATCTTATATACAAATGTTGTATCACCCTTTTCAGTTACTTTTTCCTTCACTCCGTGGTGTGTTTCACTCCACCAACGGTTGTAGATTCTATTGTCATGGTTACCTGCTGCTGAAACAGCTGCCTTGAAGAAATCAGGATACTGAAGAATAGCAGCTGTTGACATAAAGCCACCACCTGAATGTCCGTGGATACCTACTCTATTGATGTCAATATATTTGTGCTTGGCAGCAAGTTGTTCAATTGCAGCTTTCTGGTCAGCCAAACCATAATCACGGAGATTTCCATAACCATAATTGTGATACCATTTTGAACGGTTAGGATGCCCACCTCTGTTACCTACAGTAATAACGATGAATCCTGCCTGTGCAAGACGGTCGGTACGAACGCTCATACGGGTGAAAGGATAGTTCGTAGCTTCAACCTGTGGCCCCGGGTAAACATAGTCAACGATCGGATAGCTCTTTTCAGGATCAAAATCAAACGGCTTGTACATTACGCCATATAGATCTGTGATACCATCAGCAGCTTTTACTTTGAAAGTTTCAGGGAATTGATATCCGTTTGCAAACAACTGTGAGAAATCTGCACGTTCAAGAGGCATAACTTTTGTTCCAAATGTATCATATAACCATGTTTCAGGAACTGTGTCTACTCTTGAGAAATTATTTACAAAATATTTACCTGCATCGTCAACAACGGGAGAATGGAAATAATCACCCTTATTTAGCAGCTTAACCGGACCACCGTCAAGGCTAACTGAATAGAGATGCTGATAATAAGGATTTTCCTCACTTTCTTTACCCATTGCGGTAAAATATACCTTACGTGAAGTAGGATCAACATTAAGGATATTATGAACGTGCCATGGACCTTCAGTTAGACGACGTTTAAGGTTACCATTTCCATCATAGAGATAAAGATGTGCCCATCCGTCTCGTTCGCTCCACTGAATTATTTCATTGGGTTTATTGCCAACAAGAGCGAGAGGACGAACTTCCTGATAAGTGTTCATACGCTCTTCAATAACCGGAACAATAGAATCCTGTCCTACTGTATATTTGCAAATATCAATTCTATGTAGGTCACGGCTGCTGCGAGTTACGAAGAAAGTGTTGTCATCACCAAGCCAGATATTGGGGACATCGTACATCCCTCTCTGTTTTTGCTCTCTTGGACGGTAGCCTACAGAAAGTGTTTGATTCTTGAATCTATCTGTCTTTATCTCTTTCTTTGAATTATCATTTAGATCGAAAATATACAGATGTTCTTCCGGTGCTTCCATCTCGCCCGGCATCTGATACTTATATGTCTCCAAAGTAGGTCTTGGGTTAGCAAGAGAATTTACTACCCACAATTCTTTAACAGGACGACTATCTGTTACGTTTGCAACCATGTAACGTGAATCAGGCGAGAAAGCAACGTAAGCAGCTTTACGCTTACCGTTGGCCAGTGTATCAGTATTGAGATAACTGTATGGCTGTCCGTAACCAAAATCCTTGATACCATCAGTAGTTATCTGAATCTCTGTGATAGTACTGTCATTTTCATTCTTCTTCAGTTTCTCATAATCTTCACGGCTCATGCGATAAAGATTGAAATCCTTTGCATAAACAACAGTCTGACCATCGGGAGAAACGGAAGCCCAGTAATAACCTTTGGTTTCCTTTTCTTTGCCCTCCAGATGAGTAAGTTTACCGTTACGTGAGTCATATGAGAAATAGAAGACCTCTTTTTCACCTCTTTTGGGTTTCTTTTCCTTGCCATCTGCATCTTTCTTGGGAGTAGCTTCTTGAGACGATGTCACTTCAAATGTGAAAGTATAGCCATCAGGTTCAACCTCAAGATTTCTAATTGGAAGATCCGCTGCATTCATTGGATCTTTCATGATAGTTGTTAACTCAGAAGCAAGTTTGTTATTATCAAACAAAAGAGTTTTAGAACGGCGTGCAGGGTCTACTATATACCATTTTGTCCCATCTGCAGTTTTATAGGAATACCAAAATTTCTCCCCTGATTTAAACCAATGAGGATCGACAGAAGTCGAGAAAAGCATATTCCGTAACTTACTCCCAGAAAACCTTTGAGCCATTTCAAGGGGATTGGCAGAGGCTTCATCTGCCATGACTGACATGGGAGCCAATGCAGATAGTGAAATAGTGGCTGCCGTCAGAAGTGTAATACAGTGTTTCATTAAATCGATTATGGTTAGTGACGCATGGCTACGGAAGTTTATTCCGTAGCCCGCTTTGTTTCTACAAAAGTAACTCTATTTATTCAAATATACAACATTATGACATATCATCAGAAATTTTTTATATTTAGTTTTTTATCCACCAATATGCCATCAGAAGCATGGGAAGTGAAACGACCTTTCTTCAATGCTTCAAATTTTATTATGAAGATAACTTCTTCCTCCGCTTCTGTTTGTATCACAGGTTTATCACCTACATTTACATAGGTCGGATAAAGAACCTTTTCTCCATTTGAATGGAGGCGGTCATTGGTTAGATTTTCCATCTCTTTCAATCCTATTTCTTCAATCCCCAAGAACTTCCATGATTTTTGATCGTAAGGAAGTGCTAAACTTATGGCATTGACACCTTGCAAATCCGAAGCCTGTACTGATATCGACAGTGTATCTCCCGGCATGACTATAGAATTAGGAATATCCACTTTAATACTTCCGGAAAGAGGTTGATCGTAATCTGTAACTTCTACACCGTCTTCTAATTTGGTAGCCACAACAGAAATATCGTAAGCATCGATAAGTCCGTTACCGTTGACATCTCCAACACTTATGTAACCGTCAAAATCAGAATCACCCTTTCGAAGTCCTGTATAGTTTGTATAAGACATAAGGTCGTTATTATCAATCTTTCCATCGGAATTAATATCGCCGGAAAGACGGCTTTCAGAACCGGGCACTTTGAAAACATATAATTCCCTTCCTGAAACATAATTTCCAACTCCCTCATCCACATGAAGCCTTATGAAACGAGCTTCAGGATTATCTGTGAAAATAAATTCTTTAATATCGCCATTTCTCTTCCATATAAATGAATCTACGGGCATCCATCTCTGTTTGTCAGGACTTATGGAGATACTTCCTTTTAGAATGGTTCCGTTACCACCATTTTGGCGCGGTAGATACTGGAGTTTGTCAAGGGTATTAATAGACTGCAAATCTATAGTCAGATCGCATGGAAGAGCATCTTTGCGATATTTGGTATGGAACATGTCTCCACTCTCTGCAAAATCAAAAAGGCGTGATACTTCAAATCCTGCTTGGATTTCTGCCGAAGATTCACCTGTTATTCCACGCAATGCAAACTCAAGAGGATCGGATTTTGTAGATATGTTTATATCGCTCCATTCTCCGGGACCGCTCGCGTTGACTCCACGAACCCTAAACGTATATTCTTGATCGGGAATAAGATTGTCGAATAATAGGGATTGTGCACGGATATTAGTATATCTGTTGCCGTTAAAATCTATTTCGTAAAAATCTGCTCCCGATAAGGGCTCCCATGATGGTACTAAAGAATATGCACCAACTGATTCATCTTCTATTTTAATGTCAGGGCTACCAATCATACCCGAATTTTCGTACTTTATTCCGGGAATGTTAAACTCAAACCCCTTGACATTCAAGATAAGTGCATTTTTCAAAACATCAGTTTTCTGAATCTTCACAAGCAACTGAGGATTCTTGATGACCTTATATTCAGAAGCTTGAGATCCGGGTGTGGAAAATTTGTTTAGTTCAGGTTCTGGATTATAATAAAAAACATTATCTCCATTCTGATATTCTCCGAGATTTTTAGCCTCCCTCAGTTTAACCTTAGATTTACCTATTTTTACCTCAACGTTCTTCGGTTTGCGGCTTATGTTTATTATTAATTCAGTCGCTTTGTTGTGATTAAAGCCTGTGTAATTACCTTCAGTGGGAAATATGATGATTTCAAGGTCATTTTTGGGAGTTAAATCGGAAATGACCTTAGTTGTGGTAAATGAATCGGTGTATTTATATTGCTCCGTAATTCCGTCATCATCATATACCACTATTTCGGAAAGTCCATCAGGATAGAATTCGAAAACTCTCAATTCCTGATTAATTTCTGAAGGATTATTGGTAGGATTAGCCATCGGTATAATCGAACCCGATTTAACAAAAAGAGGTAACTTCCATATGGGGGCTTTAAAACTATTTAGAACCACGTTTCCATCATACGTATCACCGGTAAAATAATCTATCCATCTTCCTTCGGGCAAATATATTCCGTTCCTAACGTCGTTACCAAGAGAATCAGCAGAAGTGTTCTGATAAATTGGTGCAACAAGAAATGATGGTCCGTAGAGATACTGGTATTGAGTGGCAACCCCTAAGGTAAATGGATTTGGATATTCAAGAAACATGGCTCTAATCATGGGTTTACCATCCACTGCTTCACGTGCATACGTATAAGCATAAGGTAAAAGCGCTGACTTAAGTTTAAGGTAATTTCTATTGATTGAAGCCACCGGCTCGCCAAGTGCATGAGGATATTTCTCATTTGTTCCCCAGCCATCCATATTTAACTGCATCGGAGAGAACGTTTTCCATTGAAAATCTCTTGTATTTACAATCGGGTTCTTTCCTCCGAATATTCCATCCATATCCGAAGAAATATTGGGTTGACCAGATAATCCGGAACCAATATAAGTGGGAATATGAAATCTTATATATTCCCATTCTCCACCGGTTTGGTCACCGGTCCATACTCCTGCATAACGCTGAGTACCGGCCCATCCATCAAGCGAAATAATAAATGGTCTTGCATCATTACCATAATAAGGCATAATTTCTCCGACATCTGTCACACCATTCAGTCCGAATGAATAGCCTTCTCCGACCCATGCCACATCTGTCTTCAGCACTCTTACACCCGCATCTCTAACCTCTTTTACTATATCACGCTGAAGAAGAGCACTAATATCTTTCTTGGGATGAAGGTCGCTTTGAGTCCACAACCCTATTTCCACGCCATTTTCCCGGGCATAGTCACCAAAGCTCTTTAAATTAGCAATATTCCCATCAAGAGTTTCTGTCTGTCCATAACCGGCTCCATAACCGTCATTAGGAAGAATCCATCCAAGGGGCATGTCATGATTTTTATATCGGTCTATAACTGCACGCGCAGAAAACTGATAATTATCCTGTTCACCATTAAGGGTTTCACGAATTCCTCCGTTATCTTTTTGACTTTCTTTATAGCGTTTCCCGTCTTCAAATAATATTCCAGTAGTATCCGCAGCCCAGTAATCTCTGTTATATGCATTTAAATGACCTTCATAAAATCCGAATTTGGGCAATAATACAGGCTTACCTGTAAGCTGATAGTAATCTCCCAAAATCGAAACAGGAGATTCATCTACCATTACGAACATATCAAGCCAAGGTGTCTCATGCATTAATGATACAGTGTCTGGTCTGGATGCTCCAAAATCATACATTCCCTTTTTGAAAGTATGGAACATTACTCCATAGCCTTCGGTAGACCATAAGAATGGCGCAGGCGACGCCACTCCTCCGTCTGTCCAACTATTCTGATTCTCTATTGCAATCTTTTTACCTTTATGGGAAAATCTTCCGTTTTGCACACCTCCTCCATAAAAATATTCTCCCGGCTGTGACAGAAGAGTTATTGAAGATGTGCCTTTTTTGAAGTTGACCGGAGATGCTTCTTTCATAACGATTTTCCCGTTACGAAGATCTTTTACACTCATTAAGGAAGTTTTTTTATCCCATATGAGTTCAATTTCCGGAGTTGAAACAGAATAATTATCACCCAAATCCGAGATAATTATATTACTTACCTTTTTTCTTGGATTTGCAA
>CAZXHO010000137.1:0-6371 GCA_964640365.1 uncultured Sangeribacter sp.
TGAAGGGTGCCAACATCGCCGGCTTCCTCAAGGTTGCTGATGCAATGATGGGTCAGGGCATCATCTGATCTACCTTATAAAAAGTACCTCCGGTTTTATACCGGTCAGAGAAAAAGAGTAATTGAAAATAAGAGTAATTGAAATGTTTCATCAGCAGAGACCGGCGGCTCGTGAGAGTTGCCGGTCTTTCTGAATTATTTTGAAAAGAGATGCATCAAGACATTATGTGATAAAAGAGTTTGGTGCGACATCCTTTTGAAATCGCATTTCTTTTCATTTCGTTATTAAAAAATTGGGATAATAACGAAATAAGTGTTAACTTTGCACCGCACAAACAGGTAATCTGAATATATTTAGGTTGGCTCTGTTAGCGCAGATATTTTTATAAGCCGCTATAGCTCAGTTGGTAGAGCATTTCATTCGTAACGAAAAGGTCATGGGTTCGAGTCCCATTCGCGGCTCCGGAGAGTGGCACAAAGCCACTCTTTTTTAAATCACCAATATGATGTTTATTCCTAAGGATTTTGATGCCAATTTGCAATTTTTCTTGGATAGGCAAACTTGAAATTCCTATAGAACTGTTTAACTTATTTCCAATATCATGAAACCGGCTGTTAAAGTAAAACGACACGAAAGGGTAGACGTTGCAGATGTGCTCCGCGGTTTTGCTGTGCTTGCAATAATCTTACTCCATTCCATCGAGCATTTCAATTTCTACTCATTCCCGGATACGTCAACGCAGTCGAATTTCCTGAATTTCACTGATAAAGCAATTTGGGATGGTCTTTTCTTTATGTTTGGAGGAAAGGCATATGCTATATTTGCCCTTCTCTTCGGCTTCAGCTTCTTCATACAGGACGACAATCAGAAAATGCGTGGCAATGATTTCCGTCTAAGGTTTTGCTGGAGACTATTCCTCCTATTTATAGTAGGCCAGATAAATGCCATGTTCTTTACTGCCGAGATTCTGGTATTGTATGCCCTTATAGGTTTTGTCCTTGTATTGACGTGCCGTCTAAACACTAAAACTGTTGTCATACTCGGTTCGATATGTTTATTGCAGCCATATGCGCTATATCAATTAATAGCGGCGATTTGCGATCCGGCTTTTGAACCGGCTGTAATAAACACAAATGCATTCTGGGGAGCTGCATACGAGGTTCAGAGTGGAGGAAACTTCATTGAAACAGTCAAAGTGAATCTTTGGGAGGGTCAGCTTGCTTCACTTGCTTGGGCTTGGGATCATGGACGTGTATTTCAGACAGCAGCCCTGTTTATGTTCGGTATGCTGATTGGGCGTCAGGGATGGTTCCATAGGAAGAATCTACACAAATGGGGAGTGGTGCTCTCAATTGCCATCGCTTCATTCTTTCCTCTGTATGGACTTAATAATATGATTGGCAACTACTTGACTGATGCAAGACTTCTCGTACCCTTGAAACTGATTATATCTTCTCTGGTGAATATAGCCTTTATGCTTATTCTTTTATGTGGAATACTCTTTGGTTATTATAATACTTCAAAATTGAGCAGACTGTTATCAAAGCTGATCCCTTATGGAAGAATGAGCATGACAAACTACGTTACGCAAGGTATTATAGGCTCTGCATTATTCTATCATTGGGGGTTATACCTTAGGGTTGGAATAACTTGCAGTGAACTGATAGGAATATGTATTTTCATGTTGCAATATGTATTCTGCTGCTATTGGGTGAATCATCACAGTCATGGTCCCCTGGAATATCTTTGGAAAAAGGCAACTTGGATAGAATTCCCATGGGCAAAATCAAATAAAAATTAGGTATTGCATATATATCCCTATCAAATTTATATATCCGGAATGTTTAACCCTCGGTGCGAGCTAAAAAAATTACACTCGTACCGAGGGTTAATATTCCGGATATCTTTAGAAGAAGAATGTGCTAAACTGGGAAAAAGCAAAATTAATAGTCTTGTATACATATATTTTGTTGAAATATTTCAAAAAGTTAGCATTTTTTAAAAAAAAGATGTAAATTTTAAAATTATTTTGCAGAATTAATAATTATGTGTTATATTTGTGCAAAATAATTTAAATAAAGAAACCAAAAAGAATTATAGATTAAGTTTAGGTGTATAATATTGTCAACTTTAGACGATATTTAGCCTAAGTTTATATTTAATTAATCACAGAGGTTCACAAAGTCGTGAACTTCATAATTATAATTTTATTATGTCTGATAATCTAAAGCTGCCTCTTGACAACATAGAGGTTATGGACGATGATTTAATGTTCGTCCTTGGAGGAGCCGGAAAACCCGATTCCACTACAGCTTCCGGAAGCGGATGCGGTTGTGGATGTAATGGAGGAGCCGGCTGTGGTTGTGGTTGCACGAGTGGTGCCGGCTGTGGTTGTAACTGTGAAGGTGGTAAAGGTTGTGGATGTGGATGTGAAACAACAGCACCTCCCCCACCAGATCCAATCACAGGAATTTAAGTAGATTTAAATACTTGTTGGATCACTAATGGCTCAACAAGTATTTACCACTTTCTAATAAGCCGGACATATGAAAGCGAGCAATTATAATATATATGCCGATAACAAAGGAAGAAATGTGATTTGCTTTAATAGCAAATTGGATTCTTTTTGTGTGTTATCGAATAATGATTCCCATTTCCTGAAAAACGATATTCAACAACTTGCAGTCAGTTCCCCTAAAGTTTATAATGCCCTTATTGAAAAAGGATTTATAATTGAAGATGAAAGGGATGAGTTCGAAGAGCTAAAAGAAGAATACACTAATGCCGTTAATCAAAACCATACATTCCGATTAACAATTCTGCCATCTCTCGACTGTAATCTTCGGTGTTGGTATTGTTTCGAGAAGCACGTTCATGGAAGCCATTTAAGTGATGAAGTATCAGAAAATATTTTCAGATTTGTAAAACGGCAGTTTGAAGAAAACCAAGAACTTAATTATCTTGAAGTAGAACTTTTCGGTGGAGAACCCTTATTATATCTTGAGAAAGAACTCTATCCGTTGTTAAAGAGAATTAAGGACTATGTGGCGTCAATTGATAAGCATGTATTTTTCTTCTTTGTCACTAATGCGGTTTGTATAAACGAGCAGACCCTTCCTCTCTTAAAAGATCTGAACGCCTCGTTCCAGATATCTATCGACGGATTTAAGGACAGACACGACAAAGTTAAATTTATACCGGAAACAGGGGAGGGCACCTATGATTCCATGATAAAGACCATTTATGACATTACAAACACGATTGAAAACTCTTACATAAATCTCAGAATCAACTACGACGGGGATACGCTTGCGCATATGCCGGAACTGATAGAGGAACTTGACAAGGTAGACCGCAAAAAAATAGGTATTCACCTTGAAAGAGTTTGGCAAACAGGCGACCAGGCGAACAACGACAATGAGGAGCTTAGGGATATGATCAATCTTTGGATGTCGAAAGGATTTAAGGTGTCATATATGAATCTGTCGAGACGTGAATATTCATGTAAGGCATCCACCAACAATCAGGCTGTCTTATCGTGCGATGGAGCCGTATATAAATGTTCAGGCAGAGATTTTACGGAAGATCACAGAGATGGTCAACTGAATGCAGATGGTACAATCAGCTGGAAAGATGACAAACTCGATGAGAGAATGCAGATAGTAACATTTGATAATCCTATGTGTCGCAGTTGCCGTTTAATGCCTTTATGCTGGGGACCAT
This sequence comes from uncultured Sangeribacter sp., assembly GCA_964640365.1. GTDB lineage: Bacteria > Bacteroidota > Bacteroidia > Bacteroidales > Muribaculaceae > Lepagella. Next base: position 3,724 of record CAZXHO010000137.1, read on the forward strand.
GTTGCCAGAAGCAAATGGAAACAGGTAGCTCTGATATTGCCCGCTATTGCCAGAAACTAAATATGGAGATGAGCATTGAGGATTATATTCTCTATCGCTTTAATAATGCTGTTATTTCAAATTATAAAAAGGAAAAGTTATGAAGAAAATAGTGTCCCTAATACTATTACTGTTTAGTTCAGCTGTTGTACTTGCTCAAACAACCGGCACAATTGTGCGTGGTGAAATTTACTCCTCAGATGGCAAAGCTATAGAGCAAGGGGAAGTTGTCTTATTGCAGAGCGATACGATATCGGCAGCCGCTATGACCAATGCGAAGGGAAAATTTGAAATAAGAAATCTTCCGGCGGGAGCTTACATGTGTCAGGTATCGGCCCATGGATTCAAGGATAAAGTTGAATCACTGACAGTAAAAGGCGATAAGCTAAACCTGCCCCGCATAGTTCTTCAGAAGGATACAGCCGTAATGTTAGGAGAGCTGACAGTTACAGCCGAGCAGCGGCTTCGTACTAAAAATCAGGCTGGAATGACCGTATATCAGCTATCTTCAAGGGCAAAACAAGAGAATGATGCCTACATGGCACTTCAGGAGATTCCAACCCTTAGGGTTAATTCTGTTGAGAGGCGCATCACGCTTGATGACGGATCCACACCGTTGATACTTATAGACGGTGTTAAGAGACAGGGTTATTTAGATGCGTTGAAGCCGGATATGATAGAATCGGTAGAGGTTATAGACAACCCGCCGGCACGCTACCGTGCGAACAGCAAGGTAAGCTCTGTATTGAATATCAAACTTAAAAGCCGCACAGGTATAAAACCTTATTTCAATGGTACTGCATACGTGGCGCTTATGCCTGATTTACGGAAAAGCAATGAAAGATTAAGTTTAGCACTCGGAACGGCAACCTCTTCCTTATCAATTTCAGGAAATTATACTCTTAACCATAAAATTAAAAACGAATCCTATAATTATGACCTTACACCGACTCTCGAGCGTTCAGTCTTAAATAATTACAGGGCTACTAAACAGAATATTACAACAACAATTAATGCAGATAAAATATTCAACAAAAAAAATTATCTGTTGTTTAATTTCTATTATTTGGGATCTCCTGATAAATCTTGTGGTAACCTGACCGGAGAATTAATCAATCCAATCACAAATGAGAAGACTTCTCTAACGGGTTCAACCTACAGTAAGGGATATTTCCATATGCTTCAGGCAGACCTGTATTATAAACACAATTTTTCGGATTCTCATCTTCTTGAGATCACCGGAGACTATACCTTTTCGAATACCGGAACAAATTCTTTACGAAAGGAGATAAATGACTGGAATCCTTATGAGTCAAAAACTGATGAGGATTTCAAAAGACATATGGAAAATCTGAAAATAGATTATTCGATATTTATAGAAAAGGCAGGCACATTGCAGGCAGGTTCCTCTTCAAAATACAGCTTATCAAGATCAGATGATATCTTCGATGATATGCCCCTATATAAGCATAAGGAATTCGATGAATATATTTATGCCGGTTTTAATAATTATAGCCTTCAAAAGAAATTCAGTTATAGTATTTCATTAGGCATGGATATAGTGTCAAGGAATTCCGGAGGTGCCAAATATTCTTATGCTGATTTCGTTCCCTCTCTTGCACTTGGTTATGCTATTGGCAATAATCATTATTTGAATTTCAATTATTCCAGAAGTAGAATTCTGCCGAATATGTGGCAGTTAAATCCATATAATTATTCCACAGATATATACATTATCAAAAAGGGAAATCCCAATCTGACTCCTGCCCACTCGGATGTGTTCAATTTCAGTTATACTTTGACATATAAGAAATGGAGGATTAATCCCTTTATTAAATTTGACCATACTTCAGATATCATAACTCAATACGGAAGTTTGGATGGAGATGTTTACACCAGTACATACGCCAATCTTAACCATCAGAATAAATTTACCGGAGGAGCTATGATCAACTATACGATGTCCTGTGGGTCTATTGGCGGATCGTTTGATTATTCCAAATTAAAAATACCCGGAATGCGTTTCAGTGGAAATATCTATTCCGCAAGTATTTTTTCCAATATCTATTACAAAAAATTTTCTGCTAATATAAACCTGAGTTACTATCCTTATGCGTATTCGGTATTGTCGAAATCTGATAACCCACTAATTAGCACATTTACTTTTTATTGGAGGTGTAACAGAGCTTTATATTTAGGTCTCTATGCTAATTCTTTGTTATTCCCGGGGTCAAAATATAAAACATGGATTGAAAATGGGGATTACAGATCGTATACAACATTTACTGAAAAAGGATTACGTCCTACCATCATGTTTATAGTTTCGTATACTTTCTCTAACAAGATTCAACAAACTTATCGTCAGAAAAAGTATATCCAAATGAATGATTCAGGATCAAGATAATAAAAGAATGGACATCTTGGACTACTATCAATTGATTTGATGATATTGTATTTGTAATTTTCTCACTTAATATATATATATATATATATATATGAATAAAATATTGATAACCATACTTTTACTGTTTAGTTCAGCGGTTGTATTTGCTCAAACTACCGGAACTAATGTGCGAGGTGAAGTATATTCCTCAGATGGCAAAGCTATA
>CAZXHO010000138.1:0-6355 GCA_964640365.1 uncultured Sangeribacter sp.
TGATGCTGATTACACATATGCGCTTGGTTTCAATGCGGCGATGCTCATCAACGCAGGTCTTACAGGCTATATGAGCTCAGTTCGCAATCTTACTGATAAGACTGAAAATTGGATTGCCGGTGGTATACCTATCACAATGATGATGAATATGGAGCGTCGCCACGGAGAAATGAAGCCGGTGATTCAGAAGGCTCTTGTAAACCTCAATGGTCGTCCGTATTTGAAATATGCATCCATGCGTGAGACCCTTGCACTGAATACTCTTTATCAGTATCCCGGACCTATCCAGTATTTTGGACCGGCTGAAATTTGCGACCGTCCTTCTATGACTCTTCTTCTTGAACATGATAAAGATATCTACTGATAACTTTATATTTTCACGCCATATTTATAGTAAGTGCCGGGTTATAAGCCCGGCACTTTGCTTTAGTCAAAGTATGGATAACAAGACAGAACGTCTGATTATTTTTTAGAAGTCCGATCGATAGTTTCGGAATTCCGGATCATAGATCGGTTCTTAATGGTAATTGAGAATATAAAACGGTGGATCAGATCACGACCCACCGTTTTATTTTACGATTAAAAGGGAATATTACATTGATTCCCAGTCTGTCAAAGATGTCTCACCGCTTTCCCACCAGTCGCAGCTTACAAATTCAAATTTTGCTGGACCTGTAACCTTATATACTACGGTATATTCAGTTGAACTACCGGTATAAGCAGTGAAATGGAATGTGTAGAGCACATCAATTCCTTCAATAGGAATAGCATCATTATGAATTACTGAAAGAGCTGCCGGGAATACCTTGTAGCAGAAGCGAGCTTTCATCAGTTCAGTAACAACATCGGCAGACATTCCGGTGTAGCCTTCCGGATATTGCTCGATAGCTTTCTCACCACGGATATCTACGTTACCCTGATATGCTGATGTTCCGCTGTAATATTCATTATTACCATATGAGGTAACATACCCCATACCTGATGTGATACTGGTTGATCCAAGAGGTTTATCAATATTTTCATATACCCAGTTTACACATGCCTGATAGTATTGAGTGCTGAGAGGCTGACTTCTTCCTGACGGTAGAGTAAGGGTTACAGACGGGTCAAATGTCCAAGTACCTTTCAAACGATTGAACTGGTCAGTGACTTCAGACCTATTAGCATATGCAGTCCATTCACCATTCAAGAAAGTGTACATTTTTGCCTCATATGAAGTGGAAGAACCGTTGTAGTATTTGTAAACAACTGTAATTTGGTCTTCTTCCTGAGCATAAGGGAGTGATGTCTTAAGATAGATCGGAAGGAGTGTGCTCGGGAGGCTACCGCTAAGATTGCCATAAGACTGTTTCATTGCGGTATAATCTTCAGGCTGCAACACCAAAGTATTGGAAGGAACCACCCATTTACTTCCGTCAAATTTGTAAATAGCATTTGTTGGTTTTGTTTCTACCGTGCCTACAACTGAACGGGTTCCCATAGCCTTAGTAGCTTTATCTTCAACACCTGTAATGAGTATATTGAAATATTTACCTTTGCTTGTGACAGCTACGAAATAACCTTTAAATTTATAAGACTTGCCATCTGCCATGAGAGCCTTGATATTATCAGGAGCATAGTATACACTTCCCTGACAAGCGTCTGTTCCCGGGATAATAATGTTATAGTAATTACCTGAGATACTCATTGTGCCCTCAAGTTCTACATATTGTGCAAGCATATCACCGCTTTCAGCACAAGCTGCCTCAACTTTTGCCGCATCGTAAACAACAGGAGAAGGATAGGTATAAGCAGAAGTACCTACCACAGAATAAGATGTGTTTTCATCTTTTCCGTTAATCTGAAGACAACGGCTATAAGAAGAGATTACTCCTGTAACGTCAACCTGTGCACCGATAGATATATTATCATCGTTAAATCCATTGCTACCTGAATCATAACAGATTGAACCGGCGTTATCGGTAATTACGAATCCTCTGGTGGAGAGACCTGTAACTATACCGCGTGCAGTCAGAACGTCACCGACAGCCAGATTCTTTATTGCTGATGTCATTTCCCATTCTTCTTCTTCACCTCCTGAAATGCTTCCGAAAATAGGATTGGTTGTTGCCATGTTATAATTGGCTACAACATATTGTCCGGCAACTGCTTCAGGATAAGCAGTCTTAAGAATACCCGGCAGCTTTACTGAAGCCGGAAGCTCTGGTGCAAAACCATTTATATAGTTTTCATCACTTTCCCATGCTGCTATATAATCAGCCTCACTGACTCTATATTCAGGAGTGCCGTTATTAATATTTACGACTTCTTGCGGTGTCTCCGCATAAATTGCATAAGTGACTTTTATGGAGCTACCATTGTTAAGCGTAAAATAGGGGAAGTTAGGATTTGAAAGAAATGCAGGAAGATATTTTCTTGCCTGTGAATCTGATTCGAAACAGCCATTTGTGCCGATAGCCTTAAGAGCTGCCTTTTCTTCATCTGTAGTTGCTAAAGCCGTATTTGCGGCTAAAGTAGAAAGAGTGGAATAATCAGCATCTGTAAGAGTATAATTGATGGATTGGGTTTGCGAATATACCGGTGGCACTTCGAACCCATCAAGATGGTCGTTCCATGCGTTTTCACTACAACCACTGAGCACAAGGGCGGCAGCGAAAAAAGCTGAAGTCTTTATAATATTGATTTTCATTTTGTTGATGCTTAAAGAACGTTATTATTAGAAAGACACTTTTAGACGTAGAGAGAACGTCCTGCCAAAAGAATAGAACACGCGGAATGCGTTGTCCCATGCACCTCTTGTGTCGCTCATAGTATAAGCGTCTTTGATGTAGTAATAATTGAAGAGGTTGTATACATTACCGTACAGAGTCGCATTCAAACCTCCCATTTTGAAATTATAGCTTGCTGATAAATCAACCTGCTGTCCCCATGGAATTTCCCAAGGATCCTGCACCTTAATCTCAGAGTTAGCAGAGAAATTGCTTGTAGAGATTGTATAGTCTGAATAGTTGCGTGCAGATACTACCCAGTCGCCACCGATTCTAAATCCCTTGAATGGTTTGAAGTTAACTCCGATGGCAGCTGTTGTTTGTGCTGAACCACCAACCTTAACGCCTTTCTGCATAAGAACGGCACGTGCATGATCGGGTGCCAAAACGCCTGAAGCCAGATTACCACGGAGGTCAGCAAGAGGCTGTCCTTGTTCATTATAGAAATAACCTGTGGCATTGCTATCCCAAATCCAGTCGCCCCAAGAGAACATGCCGTCGAGATCTATCCACTTTGCTGGGATCCATTTGAAGTTAACCTCTGCACCCATATGACGGGCGTTTACACCCTCCATATTCATGTAAGAGCGTTCACCGGCGTGCTACCCTGAGGTCACGTCGCCAGAACGTGTAGTTGTCTTGTCAAGCCACTTGGTGAAGTAAAGGTTGAGAGTTGCCGAGAAAGCAGGTGAATGATAACCGTAACCACCCTCGATGCTCCATACCTTTTCATTGATAGCATTAGGATTGGTTGCGTTGCTGGTAGTTGACTGAAGGAATGCGCCGCCTGAGAAGAAAGGTGCTCGGCTTATGAATCCACCGTTTACAAACACGTTGTTATGACGGTTGATGTTATAGTTCACACCCGCTTTGATTGTACCTCCGAGGAAGTTAAGCCAATCAGATTTTGAATGAGCCTCATCATAGTAGAAATGGTCGATTCGACGATAACCGGTGTTGCTGACAGAACCTGCAAGTATGGTGGTCAATGCGCCGTCGAGCGCCTTGTACTCACCCTGAGCATAAATACCTTCCTGATGTGTCTGGCCATCATAATTACGATATACAATGTCACCTACTCCCAGTTTTTCATATTGCCAGTTGGGATCGGCTGCCGCTGCATTATTGAAAGCCTTTACATTCTTACGGGAAGAATCGTCCATATAATATTCACCGGAATAAAGGTCGATAATCTTATTGTTATGCTTTCCGATGTAGTAGCGGACGTCTATACCACCTGTAAGGGTCAGTTTATTCTGAATGATTTCATTTTTATAAGTTGAAATCAAACCATACCACTGGTGGTCGTTGTTGCTCATACTCATAACGAGGTTAGAACCGGTTGTGGATGCAGCATTCATATCCTGTATGGCACCATAATCAAATGTGCCGTCGGGACAACGGAAGAGCGTGCTGAGAACACCATTATTTGCACCGTACCAAGATGAATAAGAAAGGGAGTTGCCTTCCCATGTCACACTGCGGCCTTGTCCTGAGTAACCACCACCGGAAGCGAGTGAAGCGTAAACGGCTGTTGATAGTGAAGAAAATTCATTGATTTGCCAGATATGGTTAAGAGAGATGACGGGCTTGTGATATTGGTTACGGTTAGAAGTGCGCTGACGACCCTCATTATCAAAACCGTAAACCGGATTATAACGGTACATGCTTTCGCCATTCATCCAATTATTAACCTCCTGATATCCATCAATTGTAAGACCATTGGCAGAATTACGCTGATTGTGCCACTGGGGTGCACCAAAAGCAGTAAGAGAGATTTGATTGGAATCGTTGATACGTTTTGAAACGTTTACGAAATAGTTCCAACCTTGGAATTCAGTTCCCTGAATATATCCGTTGCCCCATTTGTGGCTTCCAAGCACGGTTATCGCCCAGCCGTTATCCATAAGACCGGTAGAAACTGTAAAGCCTACATCATTCAGGCCGTCGTTGCCAAGACCGTACCATAATTTGCCACCTTTCTTTGCATCCAGACCTTTAGTAGTGATAGCGATAGTTCCGCCGACCGAAGGAGCTGAAAGGATAGATGCTCCGAGACCGCGCTGAGACTGCATGCTTGATGTCACATCGCCGAGTCCGGAGAAATTAGACCAGTATACGCCACCCCATTCCATGTCGTTCATAGGAATACCGTTTACAAGCACAGCTACATTGGCAGCCTTAAAACCTCGCATATTGATTTTGGCGTCGCCATAACCACCGCCATCAGGAGTGGCATACACACCGGGAGTTGTCTTTAAGACTTCGGGGAACTCCTGATTACCTAATTTTGCCTCGATCTGTCCGGCAGTAACTTCGGAAATAGCAACCGGAGTTTCACGGGTACGTGCTACAGACTGTGTTACGACAACGTCCTGAAGCATATGAGAATCCGGCTCCATTTTGATAGTTCCCATTGACGGCTGAGCCTTAAGAGTTAGGGGCTTGTAGCCAACATAGGTGATTGATATCTCTTTTGTATTCGCTGGCACCTTTAGTGAGAAGTTGCCGTCGATGTCAGTAGGCACAGCCACGGATGTGCCTTTTGCCTGAACTGTGGCTCCAATGATAGGTTCGCCAAGTTCATCGATAATGGAGCCGGTACACGTCATTGTGTTCCCTTGGGCAAATGCCCAAGAGACAACGCTTAGAAATGCCACGGCTAAGAGCAATAGTCTCTTCATACGTTGGTTAATTTAATTAATAAGGATTTGGAAAATATTTTTCTGACATTTTGAGGGGAGATATGTTTTAATGATTAATTGAATTGCCAGGTAATTAAGGATAGAATTTGATGATAATTTTACTGCAAAATTAAAAGAATTTAACAAGTTCGCAAAATATTCGGTAAAATTTAACAAAATATTCATATGTTATAATGATAATACTTTTTCCTGTATCGGAATGGATATATGATTTTATTTTTAAATACAAGTGAAGTATAAGGAGTTTTGTAAGCGAGTAATTTGGAGAATACCCATAAAAGGTGTAAATTTGCATCAATTTACCGGCCAGCTATTATAGATTCTTCACTGACTTTGGTACCTGCAGATAATCGAACTAATCTAAACATAATGACTACCACACAAACTTCATCATCCAAACCGCAAGAACTGTTGCGCGACAAACCATGGGCGCGCTGGACAGCGCTTGTGCTTTTGGCTATGGCAATGTTTTTTGCCTATATCTTTGTAGATGTGCTCTCTCCATTGCAGGAGTATCTGCAGAGCACTAAGGGTTGGGATCCCTCGGCATATGGTCGCTTTGCGGGATCCGAAACTTTCTTGAACGTTTTTGTATTTTACCTAATTTTTGCCGGAATTATCCTTGATAAAATGGGAGTTCGCTTTACTGCCATTTTATCAGGAGCAGTAATGGTGATCGGTGGTTTCATTAACTACTACGCACTTACCGATTCTTTTGCATCGGGCCATCTCAGGGATTTTATGGATCATTTCGTAAATCTCCCGGATACATGGTGGAACATCACTCCGTTTTATGCCGGAATGCCTGCATCTGCCAAGCTGTCTGCAATCGGATTCATGATTTTTGGTTGTGGCTGTGAAATGGCCGGTATCACCGTATCC
>CAZXHO010000139.1:0-6352 GCA_964640365.1 uncultured Sangeribacter sp.
ATCGATGGGTGTAAAGTTGTCATCCTGAGCACGTAGATTGCACAGCATTGAATAGATCTCTGCTGTTTCAGGATCCTGAAGGATCTCTTCGAGTTCTTTCCGAGAATACTTCTCGGGATGGTCTATGGCATCCAGCAATTGGTCAAATTTATTCATAATTTTTCAGTTTAATTCGTAATAGATTTATGGCGTTGTTGAGATGTTTATATACCATTCTATCGCTTATTTTCATCTTTTCCGCTATTTCTATTGTAGGGAGTCCTTCTATAAAGCGCATAGAGAATGCTTTGGCTGTCTGAGAGGGAAGGGTAGAAAGGTTTTGTTCTACAATTTGGACCATCTCTTCATCGGGAAATCGATCTGAGGTTATGAGTTCCGTTTCATTCAGATAAAGATTACGGAATTTTTCTCTGACATCGAGCTTCCTGAGGATATCTACACATTGATTCCTTACACTCGTCATTAAATAGGGCGTATCTACTGTTTCATCACTGTGTTTGTTAAGCACAGTAGCAAAAACATCATGCACCACATCGTGGGCTGCTTCCTGATCGTGGAGAATCAAGGCTGCCAGCCTGTGCATCCGGGCATAATTTGTTTTGAAAAGCAGTTCTATTTTTTCTTTTGAAGCCATACACCTATATGACGTGTAAAGGTGACTAAACTGAACCTTGAATACTGATTTTTTATTATGAAAATAAAAAAGCATACAGGAAAAATTATCCAGTATGCTGTTTTATAGATTGATTCACAGAGGGTAATATTAACAGATTATAATGTATTAAAAAGATTAATTTCAGTTAGCATGAATACAATTATGATTATTCTTATCTTCTAATGCCTTATGTTTGTATTCACGAAGCTCGTCAAGATAGCTCGCAGTTATCACGCCGGAGGGGAGGGCAATAATAGCAACTCCGAAAAGAGAAGAGAGCATTGAAACAACTCTTCCAATATCTGTGACGGGACAGAGGTCTCCATAACCCACTGTAGTAAGAGTTACTGTTGCCCAATAAAGTGCATCGAAAAATGAATGGAACGTTTCCTCTCCATTATTTGGGTTGATGTGTGGTTCGGCATTAAACATAACCAAAGCAGTGATGAATATATAAAACAATGCAAGCATGAGGACGGAAAGAAGCACTTGCCTCTCTTTTTGAAGCACTCTAAGGAAAATTGTGATCTTGTCGGAATACCTGAATATTTTCAGCAGACGCACAATTTTCAGCAATCGTGTTAATCTTAGTAATTTAAATTCAGGGCTAATCAAGTTCAAACCGGGCAGAATTGAGAGCAAGTCAATTATAGCCATTGGTGTGAAAGGATAGATGAAGTATGAACGCCAACCTTTTTTCAATTCAATATCAGCTGTATACCAGCGTAACGCATAGTCTATAATGAAGGCTATAACGGTTACAATTTCTATTACCTTAAAGATAGGGTAGTCTTCAATAAACATCAAAGGAACGATACTCGCGATGATCATTATGAGCATATACCAGTCGTAGATCCGACTTGCCCACATTCCTTTTTTATCCCGATTTATTAGATTGTATATTTTCTGCTGAAGCATGATATAGTATTAGTTACATTACAAAATTACTCATTATAATTGAGATAAATTGTAAGTTTTCAGACAAATTCAGTTTCTAAAGAGGTTATAAGGAAAGACGGCATTTGGCATAGTGATAATATCAAAGAAACATAGAAAAACGAATGAAAGGAAATACTGAAACGGGGAAAGTTAGTTGTACCAGTAAATAAGGGAGACAGAATTACAGCCGTCAATCGTCGGCGCTGTATTTCTGCCTCCCTTATGGTTATTATTTGGATTTCAGATTATCCTTTCAATAGTATTCAAGCATTTTTGATGTAGTTTACAATCCATTCGCCCACTTCCTTTGTACCATAGTGTGCTCCTCCCTCAACCTGAATTTCAGGAGTGCGCACATTGGCATCAAGAGAGGCGTTGACAGCTTTCCTGATGAGCTTACCCTCTTCCATAAGGTTGAAATATTCAAAAAGCATTGCAACTGAGAGAATCTGAGCGAGAGGATTTGCAATGTTAAGACCTTTTGCCTGAGGCCATGAACCATGAATAGGCTCGAAAACGGGAGTGTGTTCTCCTGTTGAGGCTGAGGGGAGAAGTCCCATTGATCCGGTGATGCAAGAACCTTCATCGGTGAGGATGTCTCCGAAAGTATTTTCAGTTACCATTACATCAAAAAATTTAGGATCCTGAATCATGCGCATTGCTGCATTATCTACAAACATGAAGTCGGTTTCTACTTCCGGGTGTTTGACAGCCATCTCTTTTGCAACCTGACGCCAAAGACGTGAGGAAGCGAGCACATTTGCCTTGTCTACCACTGTAAGATGTTTCCTTCTGCGTTCAGCATATTTATAAGCCTCTTCAAGAATTCTTTCTATTTCGGGTCGGGTATATGCATTAGTATCGTAAGCCCGCTCATTATCCTGATATTTTTCACCGAAATACATACCACCGGTCAATTCGCGGATGCAGACAAAGTCAGCTCCCCTGACAAGTTCATCTTTGAGAGGAGACTTATGGATCAGACAGTCAAATGTTTCTATCGGACGGATATTGGCAAATAGTCCCAATTTCTTTCGCATGGCGAGAAGTCCCTGTTCCGGACGCACCTTTGCGGTAGGGTCATTGTCAAATTTAGGATCTCCTACTGCCGAAAATAATACAGCATCTGCATCCATACAGATTTTGAAAGTTTCTTCGGGGAAGGGATCTCCTACTTCATCTATTGCATGTGCGCCACAAAGTGCGTATTCATAAGTCACCTTATGACCAAATTTTTCACATACGGCAGTCATTACTGCCACGCCCTGTTCTGAAATTTCAGGACCGATGCCATCACCGGGCAATACGGCTATTTTTAAGTCCATATATAATTTATTTGTTATTTCAATGATAGTGTTGTGAATAATTGAATTGCCGGATTCCTAACAATTAAACATTAATATAGGGCTAACTTAAATGTCGGCTTCCTATTTTGGCATTTCAATCTTTTTATTCCCTCTCTCTTCGGTTTCCATGAGGTTGAGCATCTTGATAGTAGCCTTTATAGCAGCTTCCGTCTGATCTGCATCAAGTCCTCGGGTTCTGTACACCCGTTCTTCCCACTCCCATGTGATGGTAGTCTGTACGAGTGCATCTGTCCTTCCTCCGGGAGGAATTGAAACTGAATAATTAGACAAATGAGGGAAACGTCTGCCAAGTTTTTCCTTATAAATCCGCTTAACCGCTCGCATGAAAGCGTCAAACTGACCGCTTCCTATGGCATTCTCTTCATAGATATTGCCGTTGATTTCAAGTTTAACGGCTGCCATCGGGTTCAGTCCATAAGCAGTGCTGACCATGTAACTGAGCAATTTGACGTGTTCCTCTTCCGTTGCGCTTTTCAGTACGTCTGATACGATATAAGGGAGATCTTCTTGAGTAACAACTTCCTTTTTATCTCCCAACTCAATAATTCTTTGAGTCACCATTCTGGTCTGTTCGGGCGAAAGTTCCAGTCCGAGTTCCTCAAGATTACGGAGAATATTGGCTTTCCCGCTGTTTTTACCAAGCGCATATTCCCTCTTCCGTCCGAAACGCTCGGGGAGTAGATCGTTGCAGTAGAGGTTTGCCTTATTATCTCCATCTGCGTGAACGCCAGCCACCTGAGTAAATACACTGTCACCGGTAATCGGTCTGTTGGGAGGAATGGCAATGCCGGAATAGTTTTCCACAAGCCTACTGACAAGATTCAGTTTGCCTTCAACAATATTTGTGTGAGCGTTAAACTGATCTTTTAAGATTGCCTGCACACTTGCCAAAGGAGCATTCCCGGCACGCTCACCAAGACCGTTGACTGAAGTATGAATACCCTTACATCCTCCGAGCACGGCTGCCAGCACATTCGATATAGCAAGGTCATAATCATTATGAGCATGGAAATCAAAATGCAAATCGGGATAGAGTTTCACCATCTTCCTCATGAACAAGAGCAGTTCGAGAGGATTAAGGATGCCCAGAGTATCCGGAAGCATGAATCTTCTGATGCCGCAGTCCTTGAGGGTGTCGATCATCTTGAAAACATATTCCGGGGAATTCTTGATACCGTTGCTCCAGTCTTCAAGATAGACATTAACGTTTATGCCCATCTTTTTTGCCAAAGCAATGTTTTCGCGTATATCGGCGAAGTGCTCTTCCGGAGTTTTCTTAAGCTGATTTATGCAGTGGTTTTCAGATCCCTTACACAGCAGGTTTATATTTACACAGCCGCATTCGTTGATCCAGTCCAGAGAGGTTCCTCCGTCTACAAATCCGAGAACCTCCACCCGGTGGAGATAGCCCGCATTTCTTGCCCACTTACAAATTCTTTTTACAGCTTCTTTTTCTCCTTCCGATACTCTTGCTGATGCAATCTCAATACGGTCTACATTTAGCTCCTGCAACAATGCTCTGGCAATCATTAGTTTTTCATGTGGCACGAAGCTCACTCCGCTGGTTTGCTCCCCGTCGCGGAGTGTGGTGTCCATGATTTCTATCTGTGCCGAATAACTGTTCATTTTATCAGGCTTTAGCTGTCTGTTCCCATGCCTCGGTTTTCTCCTTGTTTTCGAGAAGAAAATCTATATCATCGAGGGCATTCATCAGGCAATATTTCTTGTAGCCGTTTATTTCAAATTTTTCACTATTTCCGGTTGCCTTATTTGTGACTGTCTGGTTAGGAAGATCTACCACTACTTCGGTCTTTGGATCTTTTTCAATAGAGTCGAAGAGTTCGGCAAGAAATTCCTCAGACACCACAACGGGAAGCACAAAATTATTAAGCTCATTGTTCTTGTGGATGTCGGCAAAGAAGCTACTGATCACAACCCGGAATCCATATCCTGCGATCGCCCACGCTGCATGTTCGCGGCTTGAGCCACTTCCGAAGTTCTTTCCTGCCACCAAAATCTCACCTGAATATTTCGGGTTGTTGAGTACAAAGTTTTCATTAATTGTGCCATCAGGATTATAGCGCCAGTCTCTGAAAAGATTTTCACCGAAGAAACTTTCCTCTCTTGTGGTGGCTTTGAGGAATCTTGCAGGGATAATCTGATCAGTATCTATATTTTCCAGAGGAAGGGGCACACATGTGCTTGTGATTATATCAAATTTCTGTTTCATTTCTTTAGAGGGTTAGAGCCTGTTGTTTCAATTGTATTCAATTATGATTGAGAAACCAAATGTCAGTCCTTCATCAACACTCTTGGGTCAGTGATTTCTCCGGTAACGGCTGCAGCAGCAGCTACAAGCGGACTTGCAAGCACTGTGCGAGCTCCCGGACCCTGACGTCCTTCAAAATTACGGTTTGATGTAGACACGGCAAGCTTTCCGGCAGGAATCTTGTCATCATTCATTGCCAGGCAAGCCGAACAACCGGGCTGACGAATTTCGAACCCAGCTTCTTCAAGAATTTTATCGAGTCCTTCCTCTTTGATCTGTTCGCTGACCATCCATGATCCGGGTACTAACCAGGCAATAACGTTGTCAGCTTTCTTTTTGCCTTTTACTATTGAGGCAAATGCTCTGAAATCCTCGATTCTACCGTTTGTGCAAGCTCCTAAGAACACGTAATCCACAGGGGTTCCGATAAGTTTTTGTCCGGGTTTGAATCCCATGTAATCAAGGCTTTTAAGATAAGAGGCTTTTCCGGCTTCCGGCACTGAATCAAGTTCGGGAATATTTTGGGTAATACCCATTCCCATGCCCGGGTTAGTTCCGTAAGTAACCATAGGCTCAATATCTTCAGCTTTGAAAGTCAATTCCTTATCGAAAACTGCATCATCTCCACTCTTCAGTGTTTTCCAATATTCAACAGCCTTTTCCCATTCTTCTCCCTTTGGAGCATATTCTCTTCCTTTGATGTATTCGAATGTAGTTTCATCGGGAGCGATAAAGCCACCGCGAGCACCCATTTCTATGGAAAGATTACAAAGTGTGAGACGGCCTTCCATGGATAGATTTCTCACTGCGCTGCCGGCATACTCTACGAAATAACCGGTTGCTCCGGAAGTTGTGAGTTTCGACATGAGATAGAGGGCTATGTCTTTTGCAGTCACTCCCTTTCCAATTTTACCTTCAATATTGATGCGCATGGATTTTGGTTTCTGCTGAAGAATGCACTGTGATGCCAAAACCATCTCTACTTCAGAGGTGCCGATGCCGAAAGCCACAGCTCCCATTGCACCGTGAGTAGAGGTGTGGGAATCACCACAAACAATTGTCATACCGGGTAAAGAAAGACCTCTCTCCGGACCCACAACATGTATGATTCCATTTTTAGGA
>CAZXHO010000140.1:0-6342 GCA_964640365.1 uncultured Sangeribacter sp.
AGCAACAGCCTTCTAAGCTGTGGGTCCTGGGTTCGAATCCCAGCCGGATCACAAATAAAGTGAATAATGTCAAAAATCGCTGAACCTATCTTAGTTTCAGCGATTTTTGTTTCATGTCATTTCCCCATCTTCGGATTTAAGGTAAAACCCTATTAGCTTGCTGACAGTGCGGTAAGGTCGCTCCAAATTATATTATTAGTACATTAACATAAGCCATTTTATATTTTGCGAGGGTGCGCAATATTGGGCTGATTAGAAGAAGAGGAAACGTTTGTGTTTCTTTTTCTGTTTTTTCTCCGGCTTTTTAGATACTTTTTTCTCAGGTGCAGAATTTATAGGAGCTACAGGGGCTTCCATAAGACCTTCTTGTATCAGCTGAAGGGAATCTGATGCACTAAGTCCGGGGTCGGTCATTGTCTCATGTCCGGAGGGATGATTCACCTGTAATGTCGCGAAGTTTGAATTTTGCACACCTCTTTTAAACACGTTCTCAATCTGATCAATAAGATTTATACGTGCATTATTTACCACATTTACACTCTCAATCACAGTGTTTTCTTTAAATTTAGCACCTCCGAATCTAACCTTATATTTCTTAGGATTTCCGGAAAGTGTTATTCCGAATTTGAATGGTAATGGCGATTTCAATACTGAGATATGGTAATCAAAATTCATCGCAATGTCGTTTGATCCGTAGATTCCCAGACGGTAACGGTCTATATTTATTAAGAAAGGATATACCCGCATCAATCCGTCATTTACAGTCATCTCTACCGTCATATGTTTGATAGTGTTGTCTGCCTTATTTTTAAATCCGAGCCATTTCCCTAAGGTACGGTATTTCTTAGGGTCGATAAAGGCAAGGTTGTCACCACTTATTTTTATTGCAGCATTAAGAGTGGGAAGAATGAGGTTCATACCTGAATCGATACGGCAGGTAGCGGCTATATCGGCACTTATTAAACCTGAAAAGTCGTGTACCAATGGCATTATCGAATCTACAGCCGGCACAAGTTTGATGAATTTGGCGATATTGAAGTTCTCAAGATCCATTCCGAAACCTATATTCATTTTTTCAGGAGTTGGTGCGGAATAAAGAGCCGAGATGATAAGATTTCCGGCGTCAGAATAAGCTTTCATGTTATGGATATTGACTCCACCGTCATATAATAATATGTCGCCACCCATATTTTGCATTACCAAGTCGCTATATAGTACATTATTGGCTTCAATCTTTAAATTTGCATCTACATTAACCGGGATAAGCAAAGGAGCAGAACCTCCCGGACCTGCTTTCGCCAGGGCATCGAGGCGTGCCTGTAAATCAGCATCGTTAGAGGTGCCTTTTATGTTGATCTTCCCCTGTCGGCGCCGTTCCGCATATGCAGCTCCTGTCATAGCACCGGCTGAGAGTTCGTTGATATCTATGGTGTCGCTCAAAATAGACAAATTCATCTTCAATGTATTTTGGGCAGACTCAGTGAGAGCTTTGCGAACGTTTGTCACTAACCCGGACATTGCCATGTCTGATTTCCCGATACGCAAAGAGATTTCAGAGATATTGACAGTGTCGTTATTGAAGTTTAAATCTATATTCGAAAACCGGTTATGCAGAGGAAGAAGGGGAGTGAGAAGCCGTGCATGGTGAGTATTGACTGAACCTTTCAGTTTCCATTCAGTCAGAAATTTACTGAAACCTTTTGCGAGATTCCACACAAGAATCTCATTATCGTTATCCGAAAGAGTGCCATAGACTCTGCGGGTTTTCTTTTTATGATGGCGTTTCTGATAGACAAGTTTAAATACCCTCTCAGGTGCAATATAAGGATAATCTTTTGGGTTGCTATTAATTATTTGTTTCTGAGAGGTTTTTTTAGAAGTTGCAGGAAGTTTATGCATCACTGCATTAATTCTTGTATCGTTCAATAGAATACGGTCTGAAAGAGTTCCTGCAGCCACGTTACCCGTGCGTAACTCTGCTAAAAACTCTGGTATTATACCTTTGTTTTTAGATCTTCGTAGTGTTATATGCCCGTCAATATTGCGGATATGTGCACCTGCACTGTCCGTAACCGACAGAATATTTAATCGATTAACCCTAAGATTGCCATTTATGGGAGGAATGCGTGTAGTGTCTGTAAGATGACCGTTATTTTCAACTCCTGCTCCAAGAGTGAGCGACCCCAGTGACACATCTACACCACCCACAAGAATTGTGGCTGTGTCAAGATCTAATTTGGCACTTAAAAGCGGGGTATCTCTTACAATTCTTTTGGAATCGAAGTCTATTTTCATTTTATCAACCTCAACCATTTTGTTTGTATCGGCTGAGAGGAAATAAATATCGTGTGCAGTGACCGAACCTTCAGCAGCAAGACGGTGCATGTGTTCTTGCTTTAGCATGGATGCTCTCCCATGGGCGTGCAGATCAGCTGATATAATGCCGGATAGATAGCCCGGAATCTTTTCACCCATTACAGGTGGCAAATTACTTAAATCTATATCTCCCTGCACCTCGGTTATGAAGGTCGGGTCTGTTATCAAAGTGGTGAGTACAGCCGATGCCCTAAGACTTGTTGCCTTTCCTTTTATAGTAAAACGGGTAATATCTATTACGGTACTGTCCGGGAGATTTGTCTTTGTGGTTATATTCGCATCAAGCGCCAGTTCCTCAAATTGAGATTTGCCGTAATGCAATGTTGAAGGAGGGATTGTCAGGTTTATCTTAGCTTCCGGAATAGTATCTGTGGTTAGATCCATCGGTTTCAGGAGTTCAAGCCTACCCCCGATTGTTACATCAGTAGAGAAAAATGGCTCATATAGATGATGGAGGTGACGTATGGAGTCGGGCACCAGACTCAGTAAATCAGACACGGCAAGAGGTGAGAGATCTATTAGTGCTCTTTTTATGATAGGATTATTTTCAAAATCAACCTCACCCGTAACAATCGCTTTTAGGAATGCGCCCCTGAGTTCCATTTCATCCATGGCAACCAGACCGGGATGTTGAGGATCCCAATACACTTTGCCATTGAGCCCGAAGCTGATTTGGTCAAGATTTGTAATCAAAGTGGCTTTAGGAGAGGTGACATTACCGTTTATCTTCAATCGGTAAGTGGGTTGTTTGTCTCCATCCACGGCAGCATCAGTGAGCAGCAGTACAGAGGCGGAAGTAGAATCTGCTGCATTATAGAAACGGATCTCTTTTGGATGTTCAAGGGCAAACCGGTTGATTCTAAATGCCGGCATTTTGCTCTTAGTGGTTTTTGTGGTGTCGGGAGCTTGTTTGAGCAACTCATAGTTGGGTTTTCCATTGTGCGCAATCACCACATTCACACTGAGTCCATTTAGCACTACATCGCGCAGCTCCAGTTCCTTATTCATGATCAGGCGCTTGATATTAAGTGAGCCTGTCAGATGGTCAAGGGTTAACAAAGAATCGGCATAATTTGGCACTGTGCCACGTTCTTCTTCCGATAGGCTGTCAAAAGCATGGGAAATAAGAGAGAGGTCTTCTACTTCCACTCCTAAAATGGGAAATTTAGGATGGAATCCAACCTTTAGACTCCCAAGTTTTAAATGGCCGTTTATATAATCGTTGGCTAAACGCTCTGCGAATGGGGAGAGGTTGCGGGTTTCAAGCACCTTCACGGCGCAAAACAGCAAGACACTCAACGTAAGCAAAATTATTATGAGTGTCCGGCAAAATATTTTCAATATCTTTAGTATGCCGTTGCTTTTAACAGTTGCGCACATAACATTTTAATTTAGGTTGCTATCATCTTATCGTGATTGCGTTTATGGATTCTCCCGGGGTGGTGTCAGCTTCACTTGGAAAATATACGGGCATATTCGGCTGAAGAGGAAGAATGCGAAGGGTTAGTTCTTTGCATTCTTGTGGTACACGCCAAAGACCGAGCAACATAGGACGGCCATTATAGAAATTGTCGGCAATCAGTTTACCGGCTGCGTATATGCGTGCCACGTCTCCACGGTAATCTATATTAAGCAACTTGCCGATTCGTTCATCCGGAAGCGATATAGTATATACAGCAGCTTTGTCGAAGTCGGCATCCGTAGGTGCCTCCGCAACATTCTCAACACCTATTGTGATTACGCGTGGTGCGCCCGCTTCAGCAACCTTTCTGTAAACACCGGGAAAAACATTATATTCTTCAACATCGTTACCGAGGAATAGGCGGCAGGCATCTTCTTTATCCAACAGATAAATATTTCCATACACAGGTTTGTCAGGACCGAGAGGACGTAAATTTTTCAATATTTTACCATCGGTTATTACTATTTCGGTCGGTATTCCCTCAATCTGCTGAAGATAAATTTTTCCCTCTCTACGTGCTATAGGCTGAGCTGTGGCATAGCGGATGCCATCAATATTTACCGGGAATATACACGTCGTTCCAGCCGGGATTGTAATTGCCCGTGAAGGGAATGTGACATCTCCTACGGTAAATTTTACACCTTTTTTTGCTGTGAGATTTTGAAGCCGTTCATAATTATTTACAAATACGAATCCACTGTCTCCGGCGGCCCTATACGACCATCTTAGTGCCGAATCATCTCCTTTCGGCAACTCTTGTGGAGCCGGGAATGAAGCGTCCATGGATGCCAAAGTCTCACCATAGTCTTTCATGAAAAGATGAAGACGTCTAAGCAAATAGTAATGTGGATTTATCTGTCCGAATTCTCCGAGTGGAGCCTGAAAATCATAAGTCTTGACCGGTAGATCGTTATAATTGGTATATAACGTACGCTGTGTCTCGTTTAGAGTAGTCGTATAACCCTCGGGGTTAGTACCTCCATGATACATGTAATAGCCCAATAAATTACTGCCGTTGCCAAGCTTCACTACTGCCATCGAATAGGCATCTTCCGGATATAAGTATGGACGTCGGTGATATGATGTCATCATGCCACCCCCAAGTTCGCATGTAAAATAAGGATAACCTTGTTCCCCGGCTGTTGTAGCTTCTTGTTCGCCAAACTGTTCGGTGGCTATAGCGGAAGGCATATGAAATTGACTGAAGTTAAATGCCTTGTAGTAGTTCCCGGCAGTTTCTTCAATCGATCGTTCCCAAAACCCGTCTGCATAGTCTCCATACAGTGGTATCATTTCTCCATAAGGCACAGGAGTTTTTAGCTCGGGCCATCCGGTTCGTGTATAAAACGGAAGATCAAAACCTGCATCTTCAGCTATATTTTTTAAACTTAATAGATAGCTCCCGTTTCCGTTATATTCGTTGTCGAATTGTGCTGCCAGTACCGGACCCCCATCTTTCCATTGCAATCCATGCACTTGTGAATATATCTGACGGTAAAGGCGTGATGTATATTTCAGGAAGTCATCATCTTCTTCACGTATTTTGCACCCTTTTTCAAACACCCAGTCAGGGATACCTCCGTTGCGAGACTCCCCGTGACAGAAAGGTCCCATACGTAGTACCACGGGCATCTCTTCTTCCTTACATATCTCCAGAAAACGTCGTAAATCACGTTGACCGCTCCAATCAAAGATACCCTCCTGCTCTTCTATATGGTTCCAAAATATATCAGCTGCGATAACGGTTACTCCGCCCTCTTTCATCTTTTTTACCTCTTTACTCCATTCTTCAGCAGGAATACGTGAATAATGCACCTCCCCCATAACCGGCATCACGCGGTGGCCGTCGATAATCAGGCTTTTAGAATCCCAATTTACTTGGGGAACATTCCTTTTTGCTGTGACTGTGAAAGCCGTTGTCAAAAGACAAGCGGCAAGAATAATCAGTCCTTTCATGGTGGGTTTCTTAATAATTACTGATACTAAAGCTATTTGTCATACAAATTTAACTATAAATTTTGAGTAATTTATCTGAACAATAGTTTTTATGGTATATTTTAGAACTGACTTTCTGATTGGAGAAGGATATATGTTTATATACAAAGGCAGCCATCTATGTTCGATGACTGCCTTTGTATATTGGTAATTATCTATATCTACTATTATTTAAAGCGACGGTTACCTTCAAGAACCGGAGCTCCGTTGTCGGTTGTATTCTTCTTAGAAGAGGATTTGATGATATTGTAAGCAATTGGAGCTGCACAATAGAGTGAGCAGAATGTACCTACGATCACACCGAAGATCATAGCGAATGTGAAGCTTCGGATTGTATCGCCACCAAGGAAGAAGATACAGCAGAGTACGAGCAGAGTCGAGAACGAGGTCATAATCGTACGAGTAAGAGTGGTGTTAAGACTCTTGTTGAATGTGATGAAACGGTCTTCCTTAGGATAAATCTTCATCATCTCACGGACACGGTCGAATACCACCACGGTATCGTTGAT
>CAZXHO010000141.1:0-6304 GCA_964640365.1 uncultured Sangeribacter sp.
TGATCAGGATATATATTCAGCTACAGATGCCTGGCTGCCTACTGTCGGATTTTCTACATCCCAATCGTTTACCAATTACCCTTCGCCGGAAGAAAACAGAAACGGAAATACTTATGGCAGTTCATACGGAGTGAACGCAAATTGGACTGTATGGGAAGGAAATGTCCGTAAATATCGCCTTGAATCTTCCAAAATTCTTCGTAAGCAACAATTACTTGCCGGAGATGATGTAATAAAATCGCTGAAACTTGGTATACTTCAGGCATATCTCAATATAATGTATGCCGGGGAGGCTGTTGTAATAGCTCAACAGACCCTTGAAGTCAGCACTTCCCAGACAGCACGTGCTAAAAGACTAATGGAATCAGGTAGAACTTCAAAAGTTGATTATGCACAGATAGAAAGTCAAAAAGCTCAAGATTCTTATAACCTTGTTCAGGCACAGAGCAATTATGAAAGTGCCGTAATGAATCTTAAAAAAATACTTGAGCTTGGTCTTACATATAATCTTCAAATTAAAGAGGTGATTTTTGATGACAGCATGGTGCTTATCCCACTCCCGGAAAAAGAGAAGGTGTACGAGCTGGCTGCAGCATGGTTGCCCGGAATTAAGAGCAACGAACTCAATAAAGAGATTTATGCCAACGATGTGAAGATAGCAAAAGCGGGTAATCTTCCAACCATCACACTTTCAGGAGGAGTAGGAACAGGCTATACTTCCGGTGGTGCAGGATGGGGTTCGCAGATGGGTCATAATTTCAACGAAAATGTCGGAGTTAATCTCAATATACCCATCTATGATGGCAATTCAACCAAACGGGCTGTGGCGAAGGCTAAACTGGCCGAATTGGAATATGACCTTACCAAAAAGAATCTTCTTGATGATCTGTCACAGACTATTGAAGGTTTATATATAGATGCTGTCAACTCAAAGGCTAAATATACTTCCGGAATCACCCAGCTTGAGGCAACTCAGCTGACAAATGATCTAGTGAACCGTCAGTTTGAGCTTGGACTCGTGAATCCTCTCGAACTTCTCACGGCGCATAATAATTTGCTGAATGCCAAATTAGAATTGCTGCAGAGTAAATATATGGCAATCCTTGCAAATAAGACCATAACCTATTACGCCACTCAGGAAGTGGAAATGCCTTAATTCCGAATTCTGAATCTCATTATCCACTAATAGAAGAAAAATAATTAGATATGAAATATACCCCTATTATTCCGGCGGCTTTGCTTATATTGGCTACCGCATCCTGTTCCCAAAAACAAAAAAAGGAACTGGAGACATATACAGTAGAGCCGACTTCGATGTCAGAAATGGTTACAGCTACAGGAACCATGGAATCAGTTACATCAGTTGATGTCGGTACTCAGGTGACCGGAATCATTGATAAACTATATGTAGACTATAACGATACAGTTACAAAGGGACAGCTTCTTGCTGAGATTGAAAAAACTTTGCTCGATAGCGAATTAAAAAGCGCAGACGCATCTATGGCGTCTGCTAAGGCAAATTATGAATATGCAAAGAAGAATTTTGAAAGAGATAAAGCTTTGCATGACGAGCAACTTATCTCAGATTATGAATTCCAGACCTCAAAGAAAGATTATGACGTGGCTCGCCTCAGCTATGAGAAAACTCAGGCTGACAGAGTTCGCGCTGCAAAAAATCTAAATTATGCCGAGATTTATTCTCCAATTGACGGAATAGTTGTATCCCGCGAGGTAGAAGTTGGCCAGACCGTTGTATCAAGTATGAATGTTGCTAACCTCTATGTGATAGCCGACCTTGATAATATGCAAGTAGTAGGCGCCGTAGACGAGGCTGACATAGGTCAGGTAAAGGTTGGTCAACACGTCACATTCACTGTAGATTCCTATCCTAACGATGTCTTTAACGGCACAGTGACTCAGGTAAGAATAAATCCTACAACTACAAATAATGTAGTGACATATGAGGTCATTGTAGGTGCAGCAAACCCCGATCATAAGCTCATTCCGGGCATGACGGCCAACCTCACCATCTACACGCTTGAACTCGACAACATTACTGCAGTGCCTTTAAAAGCACTGAAATTCGAGCCAATGGAAGATTCAGAAGATAATAAAGATCTTCCGAAACCGGTAAAATCTGATTCCGATGCCAAACATTTTGTTTGGGTAGAGAAAGATGGAAAGCTAATTCAGACTCCCGTAGAATTGGGAATGGCAAATAATGTATATCAGCAAATTGTCAAAGGACTGAATAACGGAGATAAAGTGGCTCTACAATATATTGAGAACATTGGAGCTCCTAAACAGAAACAGGGTGAAGAAAATCCTTTCATGCCTAAACCACCGGGTGCAAACCGTAAAAAATAACACAATTCTCTTCAAACATGGCAAAAGAGATAATTAAAATTGAAAATCTAAAGCGCTACTTCAAGGTTGGAGATGAAACGGTAAAGGCTCTCAGAGGTGTATCATTCACCATTTATGAAGGTGAATTTGTAACCATAATGGAAACCTCCGGTTCTGGAAAATCCACCCTGCTCAATACACTCGGATGTCTTGACACACCAACATCCGGAGAGTATTATCTTGATGGCATTGCAGTGAGAGGAATGGGCAAAAATGAAAGGGCAAAAATAAGAAATAGGAAAATAGGATTCATATTTCAGAACTATAATCTTTTACCTAAGACCACAGCCCTTGAAAACGTTGAATTACCTCTGATCTATAATCCCTCTGTAAGTGCTAAAGAGAGAGCCAAGCGTGCTGAACAATGTCTGCGAGATGTCGGACTTGGAGAGAGATTGTACCATAAGAGTAACCAGATGTCAGGCGGACAACAGCAGAGAGTTGCCATTGCCAGAGCTTTGGTAAATAATCCGGTCATTATTCTGGCTGACGAAGCCACCGGTAATCTTGATACAAGAACTTCTTTTTCCATTCTGACTCTTTTCCAGAGACTTTATAAAGAGGGAAAAACCATTATTTTTGTTACGCACAACCCGGATATAGCTCTCTATTCCTCTCGCAACATAACTCTTCGCGACGGGCGTATCGTGAGTGACGAATATAATAATGACATCCAGTCGGCGGAGGAAGTCTTTCGTAGTCTCCCGGCAGAGACCGACTGAAAAATAAGACAACTCATGAATATAACGAATCTTTTCAAGATAGCTATTAAGGCATTAGGCAATAATAAAATGCGGTGCTTCCTTACTATGCTTGGTGTGATTATAGGGGTTGGAGCAGTTATCGCAATGCTCGCGATTGGTCAAGGCTCCAAAAACTCTATAAAAGCACAGATCTCAGAAATGGGAAGCAACATGATAATGATCATGCCGGGAGCAGAACGAAGAGGAGGTGTAAGGCAAAGCAGTGACGATATGCAGACCCTAAAACCTGCTGATTATGAAGCAATAGTAAATCAGGCAACCGGTATATCGTATATCACGCCTACAGTTTCTTCATCGGGTCAGTGGGTAAACGGCAACAACAACTATCCTTCACAAGCTCAGGGAGTCAACACTCAATATCTTGACATACGGCAAAGAAAAGTGAGCAAGGGTGAAATGTTCACTGAAAATGATGTTAAATCAGCTGCAAAAGTATGTATTCTCGGCAAGACTCTCGTCGACAATCTGTTTCCTGATGGAAGTGATCCAATCGGAAAAGTTGTCAGATTTGGATCCATTCCGCTTACAGTTATCGGAGTGCTTGATGAAAAAGGATACAACACTATGGGACAAGATCAGGATGACCTTGCCCTTGTGCCCTATACCACTGTAATGAAGCGCATGCTTGCAATTGATTATTTACAAGGAATTCAAGCATCTGCCTTAGATGAAAACAGAACCGAGGAAACTATAGCGGAAATAACCGATATTCTGCGTACCCAGCATAAGCTTAGGGAAGATCAGGCTGATAATTTTACCATCAGGTCTATGCAGGAACTTGCTCAGATGATCTCTTCTACATCCTCAATGATGACAGTCCTGCTTGCAGCGGTAGCCGGCATATCTCTTCTTGTGGGAGGTATCGGTATCATGAATATCATGATTGTAAGTGTTACTGAGCGTACCCGTGAAATTGGCTTAAGAATGAGTATAGGGGCAACAGGACGTGATATAATGTCACAGTTCCTTATTGAGGCTATAATTATATCCGTAACAGGTGGTATTCTAGGTGTTCTACTCGGAGCCTTGGCAACATGGATGATTAAAGTCTTTGCCAATTGGCCCGTTCAGATAGATCCGGGCGCCGTTATTTTATCATTTGTAGTATGTACTGTGATAGGTGTAATTTTTGGATTCTATCCTGCTGCTAAAGCTTCCAATCTTGATCCAATTGAAGCGATACGATATGAATGAATATGAGAAAGTAAGGTCTAATTTGGCAGGAACGGTGACAGCAGTGCTGTTATCGTTCCTGCTGTTCTATTTGCCGTCAGTCCTCGCTATTTTCAGCAGGGGTGATGAACCGAAGGAATGGACTTTGTTGAGTATAGGAATGGCAACAGTCTATACCGCAGTTTTCTGTGTCAATTACTTCTGGATCGTACCTGCCTCTATTTTTAGAAATGACAGAAAATTCCTTTTCTTCTCTTTTAATTTCATACTGATTATTATTGCTTGTTCTTTAATTCCTGTATGGTTTGCGACTCATGGAGGATTGCCAATGCCAAAACATATACATAAATCCGAATTTACTATCACAGATTACCTTATGGGTTATCTTAGGTTTGTAATCCGAGACAGTATCACAATGGTGCTTGCGGCTGCCCTTGCTTATGCCCTTCGGCTTTCTCAGGAACGGGAAGAGATGAGAAGAAGGGAACTTGAACTTGATGCGGAAAGGAAACAAATTGAATTGAAAAGCCTTAAAGCGCAATTGAATCCTCATTTTCTTTTTAATTCGCTTAATAATATCTACGCCCTGATAGCAATTTCTTCCGAACGGGCTCAGAAGGCAATCCATGATCTGAGCGGAATGCTGAGATTTATGATTTATGATGCCGCTTCTTCTTCCGTTCCACTTGAAAAGGAGATCAGATTTATAGAGGATTATATCGAATTAATGCGACTTAGAGTGGGTAGTGGTATCAGGATAACGTTTAATCTCAATTGCGAGAATTCCAACAATATTCATATTGCACCTCTAATATTTCTCACCATAATTGAAAACGCCTTCAAACACATGGCAGGAAACGGGAAAGACAAGTTTATAAACATAACTCTTTCCTCAGATACAGATTACGTAATTTGTGAAGTCACAAATTCTTATAATGGAAATGAATACAGGAAATCCTTATCGCCTTCCGAATCCGGTGTAGGGCTCGCAAATGTAGAACGGCAACTTGGGCTCCTCTACCCCGGGGCATACACACTAACCCATTACGGCAACCATGGAATTTATCATGCTTCTATTAGTATTTCGATCTCTGCTCTGGCGATGCAACATAAAATGGATTCGGACGTTAACACTCAAGAAACCTGACTTCAAATATCTTATGTTAGATGCTGCAAATTAAATGTATTATTATTGATGATGAGCCTCTCGCCAGAGAACTCATAAAATCATACATAGAAAAGACTCCTCACCTATCTCTTGTCGGCAGCTATGAATCAGCGGCGGAGGCTGTGAAAACGGTTTTAAGTGGAGAGGTTGACTTGATTTTTCTCGATATTAACATGCCTATGCTCAATGGAATAGAATTTGCTAATGTCGTACCTTCCAAAACCCGTATAATTTTCATCACTGCTTATGAACAGTATGCATTGCAGGGATTCAGGGTAAATGCACTTGATTATCTATTGAAACCCGTGAGTTATGCCGAATTCCTTAAATCCATAGGGAAAGCTACAGAATGGTTCAATATGCTAAAGATAGCAGATACTTCCACACCTCATTTACCGGAAATGCTAACAGTTAAAGCTGAATATAGGCTAGTTCAGATGAAATTAAATTCCATAAAATACATTGAAGTTCAAAAAGACAAGGTTATTTTTTATCGCGCAGATGGTGATCCTGTAACCAGTCTCATGAGTCTAAAGGAATTAGAGGACCAATTGCCATCAGAAATATTTATGCGTGTCCACAGATCTTTCATTGTCAACATGAACCAAATAGAAATTGTGGAAAGAGGGCGAATCATATTCGGGAAGACCTACATTCCAATATCGGAAACAAAAAAAGAGGAATTCATGACCCGTCTCAGACAATAGGCTTTAGAGCAAATGGATATAAAAAAAGGGACTTTAAAGTCCCTTTTTTATCGATAACCAATGTTATTTGCTGAAATAACGTTCGT
>CAZXHO010000142.1:0-6233 GCA_964640365.1 uncultured Sangeribacter sp.
AGTAGTGCACGAGCTATAACTATACGCTGTTGCTCTCCGCCACTTAACTCGTGGGGCATCTTATAACTTTTGTTTGCCATCCCTACCATATCCAAAACCTCATCTATGCGGTGATCTATCTCTTCTTTATTCTTCCAACCTGTGGCTCTAAGTACAAATTTAAGGTTACCGTTTACAGATCGGTCCTGAAGAAGTTGAAAATCCTGAAAGACAATGCCGATTTTTCTTCTCAAATATGGAATCTGTTTTTTCTTTATATTAAGCAAATTATAATCCAATACATCAGCTTCTGAACCGGCATGTACCGGCACATCAGCATACATGGACTTCATAAGGCTACTCTTACCGCTGCCAACTCTGCCTACGAGGTAATAAAAATCTCCTTTGGATAAAGAAAAAGTAACGCCTTTAAGCACACTTTTCTCTGCTCGGCAGATTTCAACGTCATTATAGGATACTATGACACTCATTCTTATGATTTATCTATAGATGCAAAGTTAAGTATAAAATCGGCATTTTCCAAACCCTCTAGATCTTTTCGGATAGATAATATATTTAATCCGTTCCGGTAAGAATTTTGATTTACAAATTCTCAAACAATATCATATATGATGCCTCAAACTTCTTATCCGGACTTAAAGTATTACAGAAGTCCTTTTCTTTAAATTCCTTTTTGAAGCCAACTCTATCAGCTCTACCATACCAAGGTTCAATACAAACAAATGGAGCTTCAGATGATGGTGACCAAATTCCTAATGCGGGTGCATTGAATAAAAGTGAAATGTAAGGGTTTAAATCCTTATCAAGCATAGAAACCCGTTTTATGCCTGTATTTTCCAGTATTATTGTGTCTATATCAAAAGTATTATTTTCTAAAGGCAACATTAAATCCTGATTTAATATTATTTTTTGTTTGCCGTCTCCGATACATCCTTTGCTTCCTAATAAACTTGTATATTCCGGTATTCGGTCAAATAATAAGTATGCATGTATTTTATCTGCGGTATTAAAATCAGGATAATTGAAAGCCGGATGGGCTCCAATCTGGAAATATATGGCTTTAGTATCAAGATTAACAACTCTCCACATTACACTTAATCTTTCTCCATGTAATGAATATCCAATTTCAAGACGAAACCTGCAAGGATATTTATGATATGTAGCTTCGTTACTTTCTAATGAAAACCATGCTTCATCTTCCGGTACATCTTTCATTATCTCAAATTCACAATCTCTGGCAAATCCATGTTGAGACATTTGATATGTCTTTCCATCCATTATGAACTCGTTATCCCAGACAGACCCGACAATTGGGAATAACACAGGAGATCTTCTTCCCCAGAATCGAGTATTTCCTTGGTATAGATATTGCTGCCCCGTTTTATTATTTATTATACTTTGAAGCTCTGCCCCATGACTCTCGATTTCTACTGTCAGGAGATTATTCTTAAGTGTTTGTATCATATACAGTAAATTTTTAGGCTTGAATTGCAATTGATTATTTTTTCTTAAATAACAATGGTGCCATTTGGTGTAGGCTTCTTCTCCATGTCAAAAACTCATGAGCTGTGTTTGGAGATATGTAAGCAGTAGCGTCGATGCCTGCTGCTTTGAGCTCTTCAACAGCTGACTGTACCCTATCAGGGTTTTCTTTGCTTCCACAGCTGATAAAAACTTTATTCACTCCACTTCCCTGCAAATCCTCAGGACTATAGGTGCCACCACTCAACAATCCGTAATAACCGAATACATCCGGGCGTCGCATTGTTATTAATTTGGTTTCTATTCCGCCCATTGACAGACCTGCCATTGCACGATTATCACGATCTGCCAATGTGTTAAAGTTGGCATCTATATAGGGAACAAGTTCATCCACAAGTACGGTCTCAAATTCTTTACCATCAAATTGATTGATTGTTCCAAACTTTACATCATTAGTCATTCCATATGTCATCACTATGATAAAAGGTTCAATTACCCCTTCTGATATTAGATTATCCATTATTAGATTGGCATGACCTTGATTTGACCAAGCTGTTTCGTCTTCGCCCCATCCATGTTGCAAATATAGAACCGGGTATTTCTTATCAGTTTTCCCATACTGTGGTGGTGTATAAACGAATGCTCTGCGTTCTGAATTGGTGCTCGGAGAATGGAAAATAATCTGTTGTACATTTCCGTGTGGAACATTTTTCAAGGCATAGAATTCTTGATCATGTGCCGGTATCTCAATACCACTCTCCCATCTGCATGAACCGAAATAATTGTTAGTGCCAGGATCATTGACAGGCGCTCCATCAATTATTAGATGATAATAATGGAACCCTTCATCCATAGGACCGGCAGTGGTGCCTAACCAAGTTCCGTCCTCTTGTTTCTCAAGTGGAGTCCCTCCCTGACCACCTAATCCAAGTGTTACAATAACTGATTTCGCTTCCGGGGCTTCTACAAGAAAACGAGCATATCCTTCAGAATTAACTTTTGGATATTCCTTTCCATGTTGGTTTTTAGTAGAAGGAACGAAATCTTCCTTTATTTCCGCATAACAATAAAAGACTGAACTTGTTAATACAGCTGCAATAAGAGATTTGTGAAAAAAAGACATATGGTAAAGAGTTTTAGGTTTAGTGATTGCTCAATAATAAATTAACAAATTGAATTTCTATAATATATTTTTGCAAAGATAACGATTATTATTTATAAAAGGAGGTCATGACAATTGTTTTATATATTATTATTGCATCTATAAAAAGGACACGTCTCTTAATAAACAGCTTTCTGTTTATATGAATCGAGATCTAATATGCAAATATAATTTACAGTAGATTATTTCTTACTTTTTCAGAGAAGGAATATCGATTTTTATAATTAATTTTGTAAAGACTATCTTTACTTTAAGTTTATAATTAGAATAATGAAAATTAATATAACTGCTGCTACAAAACAAGATTCTTCCCTCATTGCAGATGCAATTTTAGCTGCTGTAGGTTCAGATATAGTTAATAGACTTGCCGGCTCGGAACATACAGAAAGGGATATTCATGATCTTTTTGCGCGTTTGGCTGCACGGGAAGACAGTCAGTACTCCTATTTAAACTCAAGAATAGCCAAAGATGAAAATGGTTCTCCAATGGGTGTTTGTATTAGCTATGATGGGGCTGACCTAAAGCGTTTACGTCTGCCTTTCTTTAAAGAGGCTAATAAAACTTTAGGTTGGAAAATGACAGAAGAAGAGATAGACAATGTGCCGGGAGAAACTTCCGCTGATGAATTTTATCTGGACACTCTTATGACTTTACCTAAATATCGTGGCAACGGAGTGGCTTCAGCACTTATTGAAGATGCAAAAAATAAATCAAGGAATGCAGGGAAACCTCTTGGATTATTATGTGATGAGGATAATATCAGAGCAGAGAAACTGTATACATCCATGGGATTTAAAAAGCGCGGAATTAGACCATTTGCCGGACATGATATGATTCATATGCAAGCGTGTCAAGAATAATAAGGTGAAGGTTTTTGTGCCCACAAGACTAAACTGCATTGAAAAATTAATTTATCCGGATATTTTTTAGTATTTATGTAGCTTTTACGAAAAATTTGCGACTCCTTAATTGTACCGAATTTCTATATCATTTACGGTAACATACAAAATGTAGAATGTTGATAGAATAAGAGGGCATTAGTTTTTAATTACCATTTCAATGAATTATCCGGATCAGGACTTCCAACTAATTGTAGAAGAAAATAAGGCAATGATTTATTCGGTTTGCTTTATGTATGGGAAATCCAGAGAAGAAACTGATGACATCTTTCAGGAGGTTCTTATAAATTTATGGAAAAGTCTTAAAACTTTTAGAAAGGAAAGTGACATTAAATCATGGATTTATAGAATTGCACTTAATACGTGTATTTCTTATAAGAGAAAAAAACGCATTAAGACCGAGCCACTTGAAGAAACATCGAAAGTTTATCAGCAAGATACCTCGATAGGAAGACAGACCTCTGCCTTACACAAGCGTATATCTTTACTTGAACCCATAGACAGAGCCTTGGTTTTATTATGGCTTGAAGATATGACTTACGAGGAAATCGGTATGATCATAGGGGTCTCAACAAAGAATGTTGGTGTGAGACTTGTAAGAATTAAGGATAAACTTAAAAAAATGAATGAAAATGGAGACTACTGAAAATATAATTGATGAAAGTAATGAATTGAAAGTGCTGAGAAAGCAAATTTTGGAATTAAGAGAAGCCCTCACACACTCTAAAATTACTAATGAAAATATAATAAGGAGATCAATGGGCAAAAGGAGCTCGTGGCTTGAAATCTTTGTTAAGGCTGAAGCTTATTCTTTGCCCTTCTTGACACTCGTTTTATTAATTCCGTCACTTTTGTTTGGAAGTTCGGTATATCCGGTTATAGTTTACTTCTTGTTGGCGACAGTGAGTGTATGGCTTGATTGGCACACTATGCGGATTGCCTCTCACAATATATTGACAATGTCATTATCAGAATTGAGAGTGAGCTTAGTCAAGCAGAAAAAACTTAGATTGGTTCAGACATTGGTGGAGACTCCAATTACAATTTTATGGTTGTTATGGTATCTGTCCTCCTTGAAGTCATCTTTCAATCATGAAGATGAATTGACAGGAATTATTGACAAAGGAGTAAGCTTAGGTTTTTTTGTGGGAGTAATAATAGCAATAATTGTAATTTTCCTAATCTACCATAAGGCACAGAAAACTAATAATGATTTGATAGAAACCATAGATTTGGAAAAAGAATCGTAAGTCTTTTGATTTGTCAACCATCTCTATACAATGAATATTATCCATAAAAATGAATCCTATCTCAAACAGGTCCATTTTTATGGATAATATTTATAGAGTTTTACAGCCTAAATTACGACTTTATGCTATAAGTATTAAATGATTGAGGGTTGAGTACCATATTTAAATACTTATTACCGATTTTAACCGTTTTCCTGACTTTAGTATCAGTAAAATTACCTGCCATTATCATCACCTGACCTTCATTATTAGTAAAAGCTATCACCGGAGCATTACTATCGCTCTCATAGCCAATCATTCTACTGCCGGGAGATACAAAATTTGAAAAATGTTTCACGGCATAATATTCAGGCGTGTAATTATAAGTCTTCTCTTTTGAATCCACATGGATCAGTGCGTTCTGCTTCCATCCCCACGGAGACTCACCATTATCAGGCAGTATGAAATTCCAAATATAATATTCGTCGCAACCTTTACCAATATAATCACATAACAGGAAAAATGTGCGTTTACCGGCATTCCAATCAAATGAGCCGTTGCCACATTCGCTTTCTGTTTGTATAAATCTTAACTGGGGGAATTTATTCTTAATTTTATCAAATATTTCCCGTGCTTCCCATTGAACACCCACTCCTTCGATATTTTCGACAAGTGTTTCATCAGAAAGTATTTTTTCAATGTAGTCCTGACGGTTAGTATTGAAAGTTCCAAGAAACAGATTAACCTCCGGATGCTTTTCTTTGAGCGTAGGAGCAAGATAATCTCTGTTAAATCTTTGTGTGCCTTCTGCCGTCCATGCACATCCCGGATATGGTGTGTAACTGTAAGCTTCATTCTGATACATCACCATATCGATAGGTATACCCTCTTCTTTATACAGATCAATAAATTTACAAAACATGTCTGCATAGGATTGCAGGTATCTTGGATCTTGAATAAAGTAATCGTTAACAGCCAATCTACGCGGAAATACTCCATTCCTATCTCCTGTTAACTTCATCTCATCCTCATCTATTTCGGCATCCATAGATTCAAAGAGATTATAATCACTTTTATCTGAAAGATTATTGTATTTACTGCTCACCACTGGATAGTCATTATTTATTTTCATCCAAGCCGGAGGAGACCACGGCGAAACCCAAAATGACAATTCCGAATTTCTCTTTTGTGCTTCCTTTATCATTGGAATCACGTTCTTTTTGTCGTGGTCAATGTTAAAGTACTTCAACCCGAAATCCCCCGGTACTTCAGAACAACTGTACCATGCTCTTGAATAATCGTTGGCATTCATTGTTAATCTACCTCTCGTGAATTTTAAGTCTCCTTCGGGTGAAAAGAGATTATGGTATATCTCATTACGGGCTTCGGGAGATAATAATTCAAGAGCATCAGCATCCAATTCATTGAATAGTATAACAGTTGATGCAAGTGACTCATTT
>CAZXHO010000143.1:0-6200 GCA_964640365.1 uncultured Sangeribacter sp.
TTCATACAACACCACAAAATGATCTTGATTCCAGTGAAGGATGCATGGCAATTTGATCTTCTCAAGTTCATGAGTGGCTGCTGCAGCCGTTATGGTTTCCAGACCAACACCAGATGCACCATCGGAAATGCCAAGCATAGATACCCCGGAAACATTAGCATGACAGAAACCGTCAAGATATTCCAGACTATAATTCCTCCCATAATGCCTGCATATCATGGCAAGACACGCCACTCCACACTGCATGGAATCATGCTGCTTTACCCATTTGACCGCCGACGAACGAAACATACCCATTATTTCTTCAGATATATGGATAAAAGGAATTCACGACCACGGAGACAGCTCGACCGCTCATTTTGGGAAAGGGTTCCGTATGTGGTGTAACTGTAACTCTTATTATTAAGGATATTTGTTACGGATGCCGATATCTCAAAACGCTTGCTTATGTTGAAAGAAAGCTTGGAATCGAGCATCAGCATCTCCTTATATCCCGCTGATTCAATCTGATTACGATAGAATTCTCCACCGGTTGTCCACGTGATTAACGGGCATGGAGTAAGCGTGACATTACCGGAATAGATAAAGTTTTCTGAACTCCGACTATCCATATAAGATGCTTTCATTACAGAGCGGTTCCAAGTAAAGCTCAGAGTCCAGTTGAGTATATAGGCTATATTTCCATTAATTGATGGAGAAAGCGAATAGGAATCACTCTGATAGTCTGTCTTCACACCTTGTGCAAATAACTTCTTCTCCAGTCTATTGTACGAGCCGTTTAGTTTAATAGCCCCTCTCATAAAGTCGAGAGTTTTACTAGAGTTAATAAGAGCTGCTTTATTTCTGGAATCTGCGGGCTGCGGACGATAGGAATGGAATATATAGTTGCCGACAATATCCTGCACGGTTGTAAATTTTGATTTGTTCCACCCATAAATTACGTTCGCAAACAAAAATAAACCGCTACGGGTATCCCGCAAAAAACAGGAAGCAAACAATGATTGTCCTGAGGAAGAATAATAGTCATCGACACCGGCACTGAAAGTACGGTAGTTTGTAAGGATTGAGGCATCGTGTATGTTATGCAGAGATGCCGGTGAGCGGCGGGCACTCCCACCCAGATTCAAAGACATTCTTGGAGAGATCCTAAATCTTGCTGTGAGTGAGGGAGACAAAAAGAATTCTGTCCTGTTGTGCAAACCGCCCGAGAAAAAATAAGAATAAAAGTTCAACGGAAGATTAAGTGTCAGTCCAAATTTTTTATAAGACCATTCAAACTTCGGTTTTGCGAAGATACGTAAATAATCTGTTGTCAGTTCTTCCGCTCCTGTAATATTCTCATTATTGATTCCCCATAAATCTATATCAAGATTACGGAAATATCCTGTAACACCGGCTTCAAGAGCCATATGCAACCCATTGAATATAAATCCTAAGGATGCCCGCTCATCTGTATAGAAGGAATGTTGCTTTATCTCTTCACCATATTTTTCTCCTCCATGAGATACTGACAATTTTTCGGGAAGTGAATTCCATTCGTTTCGACTTGTGATTGTTACGAGTTTATTATTACCGAAACGCTTGATCACTTTCAGAAAATTACTTACAGAAAATTCCGGCATCCTCGCTGTCTGGGTGTTTGCAAGCGTTCCCGTGGTGTTAAGAGTAAGATCCCTCCATGATATGTCGGCTGATAGCGTATTATTAAGAAAATACGTCTTTTCATTTACCTCATATGACAACTTTCCTGTTATGGCTTGTCGGTGGGAAAGGGAATTCTTTTCTTCAAGAATCACCTTTTCGCCCGTCTCGAGGAAATAAGTTGTAATGTTCTTACCTTGAGCCGTCACACGGTCATGATTATAGTCAACCTGAGCCTTAAACTCTCCACCCTTATTAGTCTTCAGCAGATGATTTGACGATACCATCCAAGAACGGTTTAAAAAACTCCGGTGCCTCGCGAGGTTTGGAGCCGAAGGGGATGAGAGGGAAATGTAGCCCTCCAGTCTTTCATCTGATCTGTCTGACGTAAAATCAATAAGTTCATCAGAAAGATTAACCCCAGTATTATTACCCTTTAAGGTAGTAATCATCTGATATTTACCGGTTACCATCATGGTAAATATATCTCCTTGCCATAAAGTACCCTTGGGGAGTTCAGACCAGCCTCCGGCCAAGCTCCCGTGTACAAGGAGCGTTGCTTTTGACCTATTCTTCATTTTCAAATTTATGGCTGCACGGTCGGAAAAACTTAAACCTCGTAACACCTGCATAGGCATATGTTTCTCCATCACTTCTACAGTTCCGATATCTGAGTGCGATATACCATTTGTAGCTACACCATATTTCCCACCGAGAAGGTCATTCCCCTCAATATAGAATTTATTTATTTCAACTCCTTGGTATTTAATTTTTCCATTGTTCAATACATCGATACCGGGCATACGTTTTAATACATCACCGATGGTTTTGTCCTGCTTTTGAGCAAAACTACTAACATGGTACGTAATTGTATCACCATTTTCTCTGATGCGGTCTGCCTTGACAACCACCTCCTCCAGCTCTAAGGAGCCATCTTCCATATATATGGTGAAGGGGGCACTATCTACCTTCCGTTTTGTTGAGAATGGTTTGTAACCGAGTTTGGTAGAACTGATGGACACACTGTCGACCGGATCATTTATTTTTATGGAAAACTTGCCGGCATCGTCAGAAACCGAGAATCCAATAAGTTTGCCATTAAGATGCTTAGCAACGACATTTGCACCTGGCAAGTTCTTACCGGAGAGACCATCGACTACATTGCCGTTGACCACAGTTTGCGCCACTATGGATAGGCAACATACTGAGAGAACGGATAAGATAAGAATTTTTTTCATAGGTGGTTATTCATGAGGGTAGTCGGTTTCTTGGGAATCATAATGACCTTCAACAGGTGTGGATTGAGAACCGTTTCCATGCATGGTGCTCATCCTTGCCACAAATTTTCCCTTTATATATTCTTTATAGATTCTTTGAAGGTACTTCCGTCTCGATTTTATATTATAGAGATCGTTTACATAAAGGCGTATACCCACCGGACGGAGTTCTTGGGTTAAAATACTGGTTGCTTCATACGAATAATGGTTTTTACTGTCGTTTGCTGCCAATATCAGCCCCGGAAGACCAATCAATTTCCATGGACCCTCCTGTACAGGTATCTCGGGGGTAAACCATGCTACCCAATTCCTCCCCCTGAAGTCACATTCGGCACGCTGACACTGGTAGCCCAAGATTTCCTTGGTATCTTCCCTTATCTCCCATTCAGGCTTTGTTGTATCTTCAACATAATAATAGACATCTCCTCCTATGCTACTGCAAACCATCGTTTCTCCCTCATTCACATTGCGGAACAGATATTCATCCTCATAACCTCCGATTGGAGTAAATCCGGGTTTTCCAATCGGATTAGTTTCGTAATAAATTTTTTCGTGAAGTTTAAAATTAGTTTTTAGTAAGGAGTCTGCCCACATTTTCTTTGTGGGATAAAACATGGCTGAAGTCTGACCGATTCTCAATGTCATGGGGTCAGAATAACTTTCCCATTTCAAGGTGTCAACCACTTGCGTCTTGACATACTCGATTTCAAGTATTCCCGGTTCCTTGTCCTTGATGATAACACTACTGGAAATCAAGAAACAAAACAAAAATATCGCTGTTATAAAATATTTCATAAGATTAAGTTTTAAATAAAAAAGGGGATGCCAATATATTTCATTAAATCTCAAATACATGAATATATAAATCCTATATCTGACATCCCCTAATTAAAATTACTCACTACCAGGGGTTGGAGGAGGCATGCCATTTACGCAGTCTTCAAAACGCTTATTCCATCCTTCCCAGTATTTATCTTCCATATTCTTGTTACCGGAAGAAGTATGCGTGCCGAGTTCGTATTGAAGAAACCACATACAGTCGCGTTCAGGACCTGATCCTCCATTAAGAGCAATTAGCTCAATTGTTGAAATCTTTTTCATGGTTATGTTAAGATGTTACAACGTTATACTCCTCTTATACGCGGGACGATTTCGCGTTTACAGCTCGTTTCAATGGCTGCTTCTCTAAATTGTGTGTAAACATCACTCAATTTTTATATTATTATCAAGTAAAATAAACTCAATATCTTTGACTGTATATATTGTGGGCAGAAGACCTCCATTTAAGATAATTCTGGGGAAACGTGAAATATTCATATATCTTATTTCTTTTTCAAAAGAGTGTTTGATCTCTGAGACATTGACTCCATCTATCGGATTATGATAGGACGGTTCCGACATAAGTTGGTTGCCTCCATTACTCCAATGAGATAAATCCTCAAAGAATTTATCTTTGTCTGCAAAATATCGCAATATCCAAATCTCAATTATTTTATCATCCACTAACGTTGTTTGTCCCAGCACTATATTCCATTTAAATTTCAAACCTTTCTTTTTCAATGTTATGAGTTCAGCGACAAGATTGCGACAATAGATACAATGAGGAGAAATTACTATCGTAATTACAGACTCAGATTCCATTTCTCCAAACCAAATAGGGGTTTTGGTTGTAGAGGTAAAAGTACTTTCCGACAGCTGCATGATATTTTTACGCTTTAATTTTAGTAAATCTATTTGATATTGGCGATTTAAATATTCCTTCTGTTTTGTATTGCGAACATATTGCAACAGGTTTACAGTAGTTAGAAATATGCCACTATACAATACCAGTACTCTCAATTCTATATAAAGAAAAGACCAATTAATGAAAAAAATCGCCTCAACAACAACACATATGAGTACCAGTACACATAATGGACATATTTTTCTAATCTTTAATTGTCCATATATAGAATATGCTATTATAGGTAATGATACTAATGTAGTGACTGAATAAAGGGAATAAAGGACACCTCGTATTCCTAGTATATACCCTATAACCAAGCTGATTAATTGAGATAAGAAAAAGGATAATGCCAAGCAACTCATCTTCCGACCGAGTAGAGAACTGTAAGAAGATTGTTCCACACGTTCACAATCAGCTACCGTTGAAATATGACACAATCTTTCAATTATACTTCCGGGCATTTCTGATTTAAAATACAAACATCCGCTTACGACAGTTCCAAAGACAACAGGCATATAAAAAATAATATTGACTTTTATAAGGTGAAAGTAAACGACAATAATCAGTATTAAGCAGAGAATGGAGAATATAGTTTTTGTTTTAATATCCATCCTACTTTTATTTATGAGCTGATTATTTGTATAAATCACAACCCCATTCCAATAATCCTTTAAATCATGTTGGCTTTTGAAAACCCACCTCTTCTCTTTTAAGTTGTAACATTTCAGACCATTTAATTTACTATCCCACTTTGCAATAGCTAAATTTTCATATTTGCCTGATTTAAGATGTAAAAGCAAAGGAATATCAATTTCTTTAAGATAGTCCCAATCACATTGACCAGCTTGTGCATTCAAGCCGGCATATTGTAGTGTTTGGATGGCAGACAAGAGGCTGGGATAAAGCGGAGACGACTCCAAGAATAACTTGATGTCGTTCTTATCTATTTCGGCCAAGAATAATTTGCTGTATGTAATCAATGTTTTGGATAACATATCATTATGGAGACTGAAATATAATTAATTTCATGATAGCTATGCTGTATTTGTTCATGTACGCATCCATAAATACATGGTGAAGTATAAGGCGGTTTCCAGAAATTACCTATTGATAGTTCTGTATTAGTCATCTAATACCAAGTTTAGGCTTCAATCACGGGTATAAGTATTAGATATTAAGCGATAAAGGGACTAAGAAGGTGTCATTAATATCGGCTATAGCGACACTATTGTCCGCAGCTTTATATATTGTTACGACAGCTTTACACTCTTTTGAACTTACTACCTCTATAGAGTTCCTATCGGTAACAAGCTCTAATTTCTGGGTGGGTTTTAGCACCGGTGATCGGTGGAGCTTAGTACCAATTGTAGGATTGGTTCGCTCCACATAAACTTGTTGTTTAGTCTTCTGTGCATTAGCGAGTATAGTAAACAGGGGAATCATAATCCCCAAAATAATCATTAACTTCTTCATGCTATTAGATTTATTAGGGTTAGAGTGCAAATATATTTCTATAAAAGTTTTCAAACAAGGAAAAAAGTTTGACAGTCAAAATT
>CAZXHO010000144.1:0-6192 GCA_964640365.1 uncultured Sangeribacter sp.
GGTTCGAGTCCTGCCCCCGCCACCGAGTAAGCCGGTTCCTTTGGAATCGGCTTTTTATTTTACCTTTAACTGGTATTTTTACATGGCTCTTGACAGAATTACACCGGTATACGAAGACAACCATATTATTGTCGTTAATAAAAAACCTGGAGAAATAGTGCAGGGTGACAAAACGGGTGATACTCCCCTTTCAGAATTTATCAAGGTATACTTAAAAGAAAAATACAATAAACCGGGAAACGTGTTCTGTGGAGTTGTACACCGAATAGACCGCCCGGTGGGAGGACTGGTGATATTCGCTAAGACATCTAAAGCCCTTTCCCGTCTTAATGACATGCTGCGTAAAGGAGAAATCCATAAAACTTACTGGGCTCTCGTTGAGGGCAGACCGGAAAAAGAAAGTGACACCCTAAAGAATTTCCTTGTGAGCGATGGAAGAATGAATAAGACTTTCATTGCCAAAGAGGGCACTCCGGATGCTAAAGAATCTATTTTACAATACTCTACAGTGGCTCATGGTGATCGCTATACCTTGCTCGAAATAAATCTGCTGACAGGTCGTAAGCATCAGATCCGGGCTCAGTTGTCGGCTATAGGACATCCAATTAAAGGGGATTTGAAATATGGGGCAAAAAGAAGTAATCCGGATGGGGGCATATCTCTACTTGCACGAAAAATAGAATTTATTCATCCCGTTTCGAAACAACCTATATCCCTTGAGGCTCCCCTCCCGGATGAATTCAAAAAATTCCTCTAACCTTTTTATCTATCCTTTAAAATATTTGTATATCCTCCCCTATCTTAGCCATGAATTAATTCCTTCATATTATAGATTTATAAAATAGGAAATTGGATTATTGATATATTTTATTACCTTTGTGGATAAGTAGCTGCCAAAAGTTAATAATTAAATTCTTATGATGTTGTAAGGCTGTGAGGTAGTATGGACAATATACTCGAATTATGAGAGTTTGCCAACTATCATGGTATATAAGTCTACAATATTCATTCACCGCCTATTCAAAAACACTACAAAGAAGGTTTTTATGGGTAACTTTTAAAGTTATGAAATTATAAATTTCCACACATGGATGATTCCGCAAAACGATTTTTACAACGTCTCGACAGTTATTCAAGGGCATTTGAAAAGCTTGAAGAATTAGTCATAGCGATCTCTAACAGTTCACCCTCCATACTCGAATCGGATGAGAGTGGTCTCAATGTTGAGATAGCCCGTGAAGCTCTGATAAAACGTTTTGAATTTACTCAAGAATTATCTTGGAAAGTTATTAAGAACTACCTCATCTATGAGGGAGAAACTGATATTATGGCATCCGGAGACTCCTATAGGAGAGGGCTAAGGATTGGAATCATTGACTCGGATCTTTGGATGGACATGATATCAGATAGAAATTTATCTTCCCATGATTACAATGAAATAAAAGCTACATATATAGCTGACAGAATTATTACTCTTTATTATCCGTTGCTAAGTAAACTATTAAATGATATGAAAGCAAAAGCATCAGAAATATTAAAATCGAATGATGATGGAAGAGACTAATTCCGACATACTAAAATTTGGACTTAAACAGGAATATATTTCTCAAATTTCTTCATGCGTCTTTAAGAACCCACATGTAGAAAAGATAATAATATATGGTTCAAGGGCAAAAGGGAATAATAAAAAGTATTCAGATATTGATCTCACGCTGGTAGGATCAAACCTGAATCATAGCGACCTCTTCCCTATTTTAAACGACCTTTACAATCTTCTTATACCTTATGAAATAGACCTTTCCATTCTCTCGGAAATCGATAATCCGGAGCTTCTCAATGAAATTCAAACCTACGGAAAAATTCTTGCATCCATATAACCTTAAAGAACTAAATTCGTATGAAGATGTCACGGGAATGGGAGATTTTGTAGTTTGTGAATTTATTTTTATTTTTGCCTACAAATATTCTGAAAAGTAAGATGATAATATGAACGAGAACAAGCTGATATGTCTGGGGGCGGCTTTTATGACCGCGGTAACATCGTCATATGGCGCCGGAACAAAGAATTCCGGAGGCAACGGTAATGCCAAGCCAAATATAATTTTTATTCTGTGTGACGACATGGGATACGGAGATTTAGCATGCTATGGACAGAAGTATATCAACACCCCTAATATCGACAAGCTTGCCTCCGAGGGTATGCTCTTTACTCAGGCATATGCCGGGAGTCCCGTAAGTGCTCCCTCTCGTGCTTCCCTTATGACAGGTCAACATTCAGGTCATGGTCATGTGAGAGGAAATAAGGAATATTGGGTAGACTCCCCGACTATGAAATATGGGAAGAATGATGAATACACCGTTACAGGTCAAGAACCTTACGATCCCAATCATATTATCCTACCGGAGATAATGAAGCAAAACGGCTATAACACCGGAATGTTCGGTAAATGGGCAGGTGGTTACGAGGGTTCGGAGTCTACACCCGACAAGCGTGGAGTAGATGAATACTTTGGTTATATATGTCAATATCAGGCTCATCTTTATTATCCCAATTTTCTAAACCGATTCAGTAAGGAGGCGGGAGATACAGCTACTGTTAGAGTTACGCTTGAAGATAACATCAACTACCCGATGTTTGGCGATGACTATAAGAAACGTTCACAATATTCTGCCGATCTGATCCATCAGGAAGCATTGAAATGGATTGACTCACAGTCTTCCGATCAGCCATTCTATGGATTCTTTACCTATACCCTCCCCCATGCCGAACTCGCCCAGCCCAACGACTCCATACTAAATTTTTATAAAAAGAAATTCTTCAGAGACAAGACTTGGGGCGGCAGCGAATCAAGTAGATACAATGAGGCAGTCCACACACATGCCGAATTTGCCGGGATGATTACCCGTCTCGATTCATACGTCGGAGAGATAATGGATAAACTTAAGGAGAAAGGTCTTGACGAGAATACAATAGTGATATTCAGCAGTGATAACGGCCCGCATGAGGAGGGAGGCGCCGACCCTGAATTCTTTGGAAGAGATGGTCAGCTGAGAGGCTTGAAAAGACAATGTTATGAGGGGGGAATTAGAATTCCATTTATTGTGAAATGGGATGGAATGGTAGAATCGGGCTCTGTAAACGACCACCAGCTCGCATTTTACGACATTATGCCTACTTTCTGTGAAATTATAGGTGACAAAAATTTCCCGGAGAAATATGTAAATAAAAATGTTGAAGGGGATTGTTTCGACGGCATATCATTCGCTCCCACATTATTGGGAAATGACAAAAAGCAGAAAAAACATGATTATCTTTACTGGGAGTTTCATGAGACAGATCAGATTGCCGTAAGAATGGATGATTGGAAACTCGTAGTAAAAAAGGGAGTGCCACATCTATATGATCTGAAGAACGATATTCACGAAGATAAGGATATCTCGCAAGAACACCCTGAAATAGTTAAGCGCATGGTAGAAATCATATATAATGAACATAAACCAAACGAGCTTTTCCAAGTCACTTTACCGAAATAAGTGACACACGAGACAACTATATGCAACAAGTTTTCTATCCTTTTGCACGTCCGCTTTATGTGATGACAAAACCTGTCGGGGCGATGTGCAATCTCGCCTGTGACTACTGTTATTATCTTGAAAAATTAAAACTTTATAAGGAGAGCGCCATTCATATTATGAGTGAGGCACTGCTCGAACGGTTCATCAAGGAGTACATCAACTCACAGACCATGCCACAGGTATTATTCACCTGGCATGGAGGGGAAACCCTAATGCGACCTATCAGTTTCTACCGTAGGGCGGTTGGTTTGCAACGACAATACGCTGAAGGACGCATAATAGATAACTGTATACAGACAAACGGAATTTTACTTAACGATGAATGGTGCCAATTCTTTAAAGAAAACAATTGGCTTGTCGGGCTATCTATTGACGGACCCCAGGAATTTCATGACCTGTATAGACGCGACCGTAGCGGAAAACCATCATTTTCAAAAGTTATGCGAGGTATAGAATTACTCAACAAACATGGAGTAGAATGGAATGCAATGGCTGTAGTGAATGATTATAATGCCAATTTTCCTCTTGAATTCTACAATTTTTACAAATCTATATCTTGTCACTACATACAGTTTACTCCTATAGTTGAGAGAATATCACTGCATGCTGACGGTCGACATTTGGCTT
The DNA here is from genome assembly GCA_964640365.1 of uncultured Sangeribacter sp. Lineage (GTDB taxonomy): Bacteria > Bacteroidota > Bacteroidia > Bacteroidales > Muribaculaceae > Lepagella. The sequence continues at coordinate 4,204 of CAZXHO010000144.1, forward strand.
CTCCCAAACAACGTGATCAAAAGCTTGCCAAGTTCTCAATTACTCCGGAACAATGGGGTAATTTCCTTTGCAGCATATTCGATGAATGGGTAAGAAATGATGTAGGAGATTATTTCATCCAAATATTTGATTCCACTCTTGCTAATTGGGTAGGAGAACAACCCGGTAACTGCTCACTTGCCCCCACATGCGGTCATGCCGGTGTAATGGAATTTAATGGAGATGTATATTCATGCGACCACTTTGTATTTCCGGAATATAAACTTGGGAATATTTACAGGAATTCACTGGTGGAAATGATGTATGGAGAAATTCAACAAAAATTCGGACGTTTAAAACAAAAATCATTACCAAGGCAGTGTAAAGAATGTAAATTTCTCTTTGCCTGCAATGGAGAATGTCCCAAAAACAGATTTTCCACCACATCTTCCGGAGAACCGGGATTAAATTATCTATGCAAAGGATATTATCAGTTTTTTAATCATGTAGCCCCATATATGGAGTACATGAAAAACGAACTCTTGGCGCAGCGTCCACCCTCAAATATAATGGGAGCCGTTAGGAATCATATGATTTAAAAAGTCTGATGCATTCCAATATAAAAGCATCAGAATTCAAGATATCCAAAAATACATTTTGTTATTTATATAAAAAGCCGGTCCTTTGATTAGAACCGGCTTTAAAGCGCAAATAAGGAATATATATATATTAAATTAAGGATTCGTATAGAAAGATGTGAATATTCCTATGCAATTAATTGTAATATAACAGGATTATACAAGTTCTTCCTCCATAACCTCGGAGATATCTACAGGTATATCTTTGTTGACATTCTTTGAACCAAGAAGAGCATAATAGAAGATATATACCAACATTGCAAATACAAGCCAGTAGCTGGTCACATATCCTGCAGACCTACCGATCCAGTCCTGAATAAACGGCATTACACCACCACCAACAACCATAGTCATGAACAGACCTGAAGCTTTGGCAGTATATTTTCCAAGACCCTCAGTAGCGAGATTAAAGATACCACCCCACATTACAGATGTGCAGAGACCGCAGAGAATGAGGAACAATGCGCTGATCGGAACACTCGGATTTGTAGTGATCTGCTCTACAAGTTGTGCCGGCTCCTTGCCATACTCTTGGTTGATCTTATCTTTATAATCCATAATTAATTCCTCGGAAGGATTCTCCACAAACTTCTGGATAGTTTCATTAGGTACACCTACAAGCACCAACATGTCAGTGGTTTTCTCAACCGGATCGTATACTACCTTAGGTACATCGAAAGCGTTGACCTTCGGAATAAATATGGCACACATTACAAAAATAATAGCTAATGAAGAAGCTACAAGAAGCTGTAATCTTGTAGAGATCTTACCACTGATTATTGAACTGAAGAAACGACCAACAAGCATGCACAACCAATATAGAGCTGCAAGAGATCCGGCTACGGCAGCTGCACCCTCGAACGGTTCGCGGCTAATCCATGCATTTAACTCGCCCGGGATACCGATTTCGATACCAACATAGAAGAAAATTGCAATGATACCGAGTGTGCAGTGACGGAATGCGAATGGTGAATGTTCATATTTGATATTGCTGAGTTTGCCCTGAGGTTCCTGAATCTTCACGAAAGAGATAATGATGAAAGCAAGAACGAAAATCACAATACCGGTGATTACAAGAGGAGCAACCGCAGTCATGGTAGTCTCCTTAGTGAGAGTGCCGACAAGCATACCTACAAACAAAGGAGTCAGAGTACCGGCGAGAGAGTTAAGCGCGCCACCGGTCTGGATCAACTGATTACCTCTGTTGCCACCGCCACCGAGAAGGTTAAGCATCGGGTTAACAACAGTGTTGAGCATACAAACGCAGACACCGCTGACGAGAGCACCGAGAAGATAGATGAAAAGATTAAGAGTGGTGGGAACTTCACCTCCAATCACAATAACGTCATCGCCGACAACGCTTGAAAGTAGC
>CAZXHO010000145.1:0-6181 GCA_964640365.1 uncultured Sangeribacter sp.
ATTGAATTTCAATATTTTCAAAGTACTCTTATGATTTTTTAGTGGACACTAATGTTAAGAATTTTTTCATAATTCTAAGTTATAAGATTGATTATTTTTCGAGATATCGACTATGATGTGATGCTAATCAATGGTAATTAGTCTCGACATCGATATAAGTATCAACCGAGGGATCTCCAAATTCAATTGCTCCCATCTCGTCATTAGAGTTTATTACAACATTATAAATATACTGATAACCCGGTTGCCATGCATTGAATGCTGCTGTAGAGAGCGGGAATTTTATTAATCCGTCTCCGAATGTGCTTCCTTCTACAATATTTTCTTTTGGAGTGTTGGCATTAGGCCATAGTTTGGTTCCTGTAGTTGCGTCATAAACGCAGCACATTACAGTAAGGTAAGTATCGGAACCCGAACCATTGTTATTCCATGTTAGTTTTTGAGGAATGAGATATTTCGGTCCACCAAAACCACCTTCAGAAATGCTTAAATCATTAGGAGTAGTAGTTAGCGTGATTATGTCTTCGGGTGTTTGAGACATATGGAAAAGATATACACTCGGAGTATTTTGGTCTGTCCATTGTCCAACGCTGTTAGGGGTTACATTTCCTGAGGTAGACATCCCCGGAAAGTGGAAGTTACCCTTTGATGAGATATTAGCGATTGCTACGTTACTCACCTTCACCTCAAGAGAAGTATTGGTTGAGCTAAGTTTGACAATCATCTTGGAAAGAGCATGTCTGAAGTTGAAAAGCACCTGGGCATTTGGACTGTCGGAGTAACCTGTCATATTAGGGTTGACAGCATACACTATATCTTCAGAGCCATAGGAGTTGTCGTAAGGAATCGGTATTATTGGCGTTGCACTTCCTAACCAATCGGAGGGTGCATAAGCATAGAAATCAACAGATTCTTTCGATGGCCAATATTTTACGGGTGAATATGTCCATACATTGGTTGCACTTTTAGAAACTGTCACATTATCCATGAAAACAGTAGGACTTGTAGCAGAACCCGTGTAGGCATATACATTGAACGAAGTAAGGTTATTGGTAGTGATATCGCTTCTGCTCAATTCTGTAAATGACCCAAATCGAATCTCTTTGCCAGTTTGAGTGATATCAGTAATATCCGGTCTATCTTCCGTGCTGCAAGCAATGAATGCGAGTGACAGAGGTGTTAATATACTAAGAATGAATTTGGAAGTTTTCATAATATAATTATTTTTAAGGCTTAATAGTTAAAATAGTTCTCAGAATCAAGATTGATTTCTATTGACTTCCATCCGTCTACATCTACTTTCATGCCAACTTCATCAGGATCGATAGTAGGCTCCTCCGGTAGAACCAATCCTTTTATATTAATGTAAACACTGCGAGGGTAAAAAGAGTTTTTCACTTGCTCGGTTACATCGAAATATTTTTCATATCCTCCTCCGGCATGATAAGCCACTCGAAGAGTAATTCCATACTTGGCTTTGATAGAATTACTGGAGAAACCGGAAGTTGAACCTGTCAACGTACCTTTATCGGCATTCAAATCCATTACAAACTGAGAATACACGACTCTATCAAAAGGAGTGAGAGAAGAAAGCAGAATGCCTTCAGAGCATCCCTCAAAAACACACTCTGCGCTTTTTACTCTCTCTATGCCGTCGATTTGATCAACAATTATATTATAAATTGTTGATATAGAATCTGGATAACAGTTTACTACCGGTGGAGAAAAGGAAATTTTCCCTTCCTTTTCGCTATAATAAGTTGCTTTATTTGGCGTGATTGTCAAATTTTCTATTTTTGTCTCATATACCATTCCGGTAGGTAAGGCAAATGTCCGAGTATATGGAGTTTGAACAGTGGTTAAAGATGCCTCAGCGTAGGGAGTGTCTGTGAGCCGTATGCCACGTAAATCATTATTGACAGTTATAAGAGTATATTTGCCCGGAGTTATCTCTATAAGACCCCCGTCCCTCCCCGAAATTTCAAAGCGCCAGAACTCTCCCATATGATCCTCGGGATAAAACAATAAAGTCATACCCTCGGGATGTGCTTCCGGAGCTTTTTCCCACAAGAAACGTACGTCAACCAGGCATGGGTTATCAGGATAAATGATGTCTTTGTGATCACATCCTTCAAGAAGCACACAAATCGATAGAATAAAGATAAGCTTATATGTAAGACTCGACTTTCTGAGAAGAATCGATAATGCAGATTGACCGTAATGATGGACGCTAACTTGTCGAAACCGTTGATATTGGCATCGGTTACGAATTAAAATAAATACTTTCATCAATTGATGATCATTCGAGGGAATTGGCGTCATATTTGTATAACAAAGTTCAAGGAAGAAATCATTCAGCACCCATCTTTTTTCTAATTTTAGAGCCGGATTTCATATCCCCAAATGGAGTAGGGTGACAATGGTTTATTTATTTTCAAATTTATTGCCTAAATTTGCAGCCGCAGACAAAATCTGCAATCCACCGTTTTCCCTCAGATTTGATTAAGTTGAGGGAAGAGGGATTTTAAACTTAACTGGAACCTGAACATGGAAAACAAAGTGGATTTCAGGAGAAAACCTGAATGGTTGAAGATAAAGTTGCCGAGAGGCTTCAAAACGAGTCAGATAGTTGGACTGTTAAACGACAAACATCTCCACACGATCTGTTCAAGCGGCATGTGTCCGAATCGCGGCGAGTGTTGGGGCCGTGGCACAGCTACTTTTATGATAGGTGGAAACATTTGTACTCGCAATTGCAGATTTTGTAACGTCCCATCCGGACGGCCCTTGCCTCTTGATGAAAAAGAGATTGATGAAATTGTTGAGTCAGTAAAAAAGTTAGGTCTTAAACATGTTGTAATAACATCCGTTGATCGCGATGATCTTCCTGATTTGGGTGCCAATCATTGGGCTCGTATGATCCGTCGTCTCAAGGAGGAATGTCCCGGTGTCACTATGGAGGTATTGATCCCTGATTTCAAGGGACGTCTCGATCTCGTTGACCTTATCATTAATGAACATCCTGATGTAATCTCCCATAACTTGGAGACAGTAAGACGGCTTACTCCAGACGTGCGCACATTTGCTACTTATGACAATTCTCTGAAAGTAGTCGGACATATCGCCAAGAGCGGTATAAGAAGCAAAAGCGGCATAATGCTCGGACTCGGAGAAACCGAAGAAGAAATTCTACAAACTATGGATGATCTTCTGAGTATGGGATGCGAAGTGATGACTATTGGTCAATATCTGCAACCTACAAAGGACAATTATCCTTTAAAAGCTTATATCACCCCGGAGAAATTTGAGGAATACGGAAATATCGGACGCAGTAAAGGTTTTCGACACATTGAATCAGCACCAATGGTGCGTTCAAGCTATCACGCGGAGAAACACGTGCTATGATAGAGGTCTTATATTTTGATGAGCCACTGCCTTACAGGCAAATGTGGAACTTCCAGCATACCCTGTTTGATAAGATGGTTAGGAAGAAAAAAGAGGGAGAACTTATTGATAAAGAATACTTGATTCTTCTGCAACATACTCCCGTCTTAACAATCGGTAGGCATGGAAAGCTTGAGAATTTGGTGAATGAGAAGGAGATGTTGAGGGAGGGCATAGAATGTATCCGCATAGAGCGCGGTGGAGATATCACCTATCACGGTCCCGGGCAACTTGTGGCTTATCCTATACTCGACCTTGAACGGCATTATCTTGGTGTAAAAAGTTATATAAACTTACTCGAAGATGCTGTGATCCGCACGATTGCCGAATATGATATAAAGGGGGAGAGATTAGAGGGTGCTACCGGTGTATGGGTCGGAAAGGGCACTGGGAAGGAGCGTAAGATTTGTGCAATTGGTGTGAAATGCAGCCGATTTGTAACTATGCACGGTTTGGCGCTGAATGTCAATACAAATCTTGATGCTTTCAGACTCATAAATCCATGTGGTTTCACGGATAAGGGAATCACGTCTATCGCCTTGGAGATAGGAGGGAAGATAGATTTCGAGGAAACAGCAAAAAAGCTGGAGAAGTATCTTTTAGAATTGTTTTTATAATTCCATTTGTTTACTAAGCATTTACTTCAGCTTGCTAAAAGTTCTCGTATCAAGAGCCTTTAGCAAACTGAATTAATATAAGTTGTGAGTTAACGCTGGGAGGTTTATTGCGATGAGGAAATAGCCATTTTAAAGCTAAAAATCTAAAATTTTTATTATATTTGCAATCAATTGAGTAAAATAATATGAAATCTGAAGATTCTGAGATAAGACTGTCGGACCAGCTAAGGGATGAAACCTCTTCGAATGCCAAGGTTATTAAAAAAGTAGTTAAAATTGGATGTTGTGTCAACGCCCTGCTGATGATTTTGAAAATTCTGTCTGGATATTTTGGGCACAGTGACGCCTTGATGGCAGATGGTTTTCACTCCCTTAATGATCTTGCAGCCGACATTATCATGTTGATTTTTGTAGGTATAAGTTATCACAAGGCCGATGATCGCTATTCATATGGATATGGAAAATTTGAAACTTTTTCATCCTTCCTTATTTCATCCTTTCTAATAATTGTGGCTTTCATGATAGGTAAAGAGGGTGTGGAATCTATAATTGAATATGCGCATGGGGAGGAGCTGGCTCAACCCGATATCTGGACCGTGATAGTGGTATTGATTGCGATGACATGTAAGGAGTGTCTATTCAGATTTTATTCTTATATGGGCAAGAAGGCTGAGTGTAACGCACTTGTAGCAAATGCTTGGCACCATAGAAGCGATGCACTAGCATCAGTGGCAACCCTGATAGGCGTTTCTTTCTCACATTTCCTTGGTGCCTCCCTCCGTATACTTGATCCTATTGCCACTGTTTTGATAGCAATATTTATTGTAATTCCTGCAGTGCGACTTTTTGTTCCCGCTTTTAAACAGCTTATGGAGCATTCTTTACCTTCTGAAACGCAGGAAAAAGTATATAAAATTGTTAGCCAAATCACCGGAGTTGAATCTGTCACATACATAAGGACAAGAAGAGTAGGACATAAATTGGTATTTGATCTTGGCATTCAAGTGAGTCCTGAAATCCCGGTAAAAGAAGGAATAAAAATTATGGAAGAAATAGATGCTAAAATCAAACAGTCCTTTTGTCAACATGTATGCGTATCTATTTCTTTTACACGATGACTCAACACGAGTATTCTATTTCTGCCACGACTTATATCGGATCTCGAATGAAAAATGTGAATAAGGTTAATTTCAAACAAATCATGATTAAACATGGCAGCGCATGTATAGGACTGCCATGTTTAACGATATTTTGCCATTGATTAGGATTTGGAATCTTTTTCAAAGTACATTAACCAATGGTGATTTAACTTAGTTTATTTGATTATCCTTATCTTTAATTCTTTTTCGTATTGAATTTATATCCTACAGTCAGCATCACATATCTTGGAAGAGTGTTTTCTAATGTCTGGATACGAGCATCCGCTGAAATGACATTAAAATATGGTTTCTGCTGATTAAGCAAGTCGTATGCCTCCAGTTTAAAGCTCCAGTTATCATTTAACTGGTAGTGGATATTTGCATTGAATATACATTGGTTTGGATTCATGCCTCTATTGTCAATTCCCTTTATAATGGTATATTTCATTGATGCATTGATAGAAAGGTTAAACGGTAACTTAAGATTAAGCCATGTTCTCGGCATCTGTCTGTGTTCTACGGTATGGGCATTAATGTTGGAATTTGTTCTCGATAACGAATTACTTGAATAGAACTGACCTCCAATAGTATATTTGCCGGAAAAAGTATATTGGATATAAGCAGAATATACGAATAAATTCGAATAAACCACTTGTTTACGCATTGGTCCGTCTTCTCCAATCATGTTGGCATACCTGTTAAATCCATATTGACCACTTGCTTGTAAAGATAGCTCATGTTTTCCTATGGAGATATTCTTGGTAAAATAGAGAGAGGCATTTGAAAGAATGTTCCCGCTTACATTTAAAGATTGAAAATCTCGGACGCCTGTTTTGCTATAGTAGGTATAACCTTTGACTTGGTCTCTGGAGATGTAATCAAAATTACCCAATAATATAATATTAGTATTTTTTGCCGGTGTTGAGAAATATTGTAGTCCAATATTTTGAGAGAATGAATCCTTGAGATCGGGGTTTCCAT
>CAZXHO010000146.1:0-6173 GCA_964640365.1 uncultured Sangeribacter sp.
AGAAGACCGGCAAGTATCGTCTTTCAATGCGTGTTCTTACAGAGAAGCCGGAAGGATATGTAGAGCGTGAGGCACGTCCTCGTCGTGAAGGTGGGGATCGTGGACCTCGCCGCGAAGGAGGTGACAACCGTCCTCGCCGCGACAACAACGGACCTCGCCGAGATGGAGATAACAATGGTCAGCGGCGCGAATTTAGACGTGACGGGGGTGACAACCGTCCTCGCCGCGATAACAACGGGCCACGCCGTTTCACTCCAAGAAACAATGGAAACAATGAAGAAAACGCAGAATAAATTCTGAAATTCTCATAAAAAATGATCGGGCTTCGATAATAAGAAACCCGATCATTTTTATTTTAGTTTTATTGAGTCGAAAAGTTGAAATTAATGAATTAGCATCCTATTCTTACATTGTATACTAATTCTTACGTATAACAGCTTCTATGTCTTCCTCCGTGCCTTTAAAGGGACCCGTGTGTGCAAGTTTAAGAGTGCACATGGCGGCTGCAAATTTACCGGCCTCCACATATCCTTTCCCCTTGCTGCGTGAGTATAGGTAGCCCGCCATGTATGTATCGCCACATCCGGTGGCATCTACGATGTCGGAAGTAGGATATGCGGGAATATCATAGAAAACACCATCGGAATATATGATTGAACCTCGGTCCCCCAATGTCAGCAACACTTCGCGGCATCCCCAATCAGCCAATTGCTTTGCTGCCACATAAGGGTCTGTGCTCCCGGTTAGAGTTTCCATCTCTTTCTCATTAGCCTTTAGAATATCAATATATTTTAAAGCATCTTTCTTATCAATCCAGTCTACCGGATGTACTTGTTCCCCACGTACTTCTCTCAGATATCCCTGCGCATCGACCGAGACAATGCCTTTGGTAGAAAGTAATTTTACGGCATCTACGGAAAAATCATCTGCAAGTAAAGTGCCCAGATGAAATATCTTGGCTTCTGCATTTTTCAGGTTGTCAATAGTGAAGGGATCAGCTTTAGCCAGAACTCTCTGAGTTCGTTCGTTAGAATTTTCTCCATATTTATTTTCAAAGAAAACGGAACGGCTACTCGGTATCACCTCTACATCTATTCCACGTGCCTTGATGGATTCAACGGATTTCATTCCCTCAGGACCTACAGAAGTCAGAAGTTTGAATCCGGAATGATCAAGATTGGCAAGTGCGTGAGCGACATAGAAGGCAGTGCCGCCGGGCATGTATGTTTCAAGACGCGGTGTTATTATTTTATCGAGTGTGATATGGCCGATGCAACAGATATCGGGAGTCATAAATTATAATTTTAATTTTTGAAGTATCCTTTCATTGCCGGTACAGCATAAGCGAGAACGGCACAATAAGCTAAAGTAGGTACTATGAAAGAGGTTGACATATTTACTTCTGAAGCCACCCATCCCATGAGGAAGGTTCCAACGGCTCCCCCGAGAGGAGTCATCATAAGGAATGAGGAAGCGATTTTTGTGGCAGACGCACATCTGCTGATGGTGATTGCAAAAATAGTTGGAAACATTATAGCCTCAAAGGCATAGCACATGAATAACCCCATTTTCGATAACCATCCAAGGTTAAGAGTAACCAACCCGGCACCAATAACAGTCATGACAGCGCAGACCACAAGAACTTTTTCTGCCTTGATGTAATTCATAATAGCGCTACCTGCAACCCTTGCAAATAGAAACAGACCCAGGGCTCCAAAAGATAATGCCCAAGTGGCTGTAATCTTGTCCATCCAGCCGTCTTCGGTGACATAGTTAATGAAGAGACTGTTTATGGATATTTCAGCAATTTCATAGCAGAACAGTGCAATTACACCGTATTTAAATCCATTGGAGCTCCAAAGCCACTTGATGGTACCTCCCAGTGTTCGTTGCCGGTTGGCAGCTGGGTCGGAAGATTCATTTTTAATTTCAGGCAGTTTAACCCGCGTAAAAATAAAGGCTACTGCAAGCACGACACAACCCATGATAGCATAGGGGAGGGCAACAGAACTATCGCCATTACCGGAGAACAGAAATCCACCTACCAACACAGGTCCGAGGATGCACCCCAGTCCGTTGAAAGATTGAGCTAGATTTAGTCGGCTGGCAGCTTTTTCAGGGGCTCCCAATTCGGCGGCATAGGGATTGGCAGCCGTCTCAAGTACTGCAAGACCGCAACCAATAATAAACAAAGCCCCAAGAAATACTCCGAATGAGCCGATCATATCACCGGGTATGAATGACAAAGCTCCTAATCCAAACAAAAGTAGACCGAACACTACTCCACGTCGGTAGCCGTATTTAGTGATAAAGATACCTGCGGGTAAAGCCATCAGTGCATACGCAACGTAGGTTGTTGCCTGAATCATGGTGGAATGAACCACCGATATCTCCATTGATTCTTGGAAGTGCTTATTTAGCACGTCAAGAATTGAACGAGCGAACCCCCATAAGAAAAATAGTGAAGTAATCAGGATGAAAGGAAGAAGATACCTGTTGGGGGCCGGTGAATCAGTTTTATATCTGACTTCTTCTTGTTGTGTCATGAATAGATGTTTAGTTAGTTTCAGACAGTTTGTCTGTTATGTTCAAGTTAGTTATGCAAAAATAATGAATAATCTTGAATCAAAATAAAATTATTCATAAAAATGCTGCCATTTACCGCTTATTCTTGGTTTGCCTTCTTTCAGAACCGGATACCGAGATTGGCAGAAAAATTTTCTACCGAACTGAACAAAGAGTAGACCGAACTTTTATACCAATGTCCGTTCATTTTCCCAATCATACTTAGGAAGAAGTTACCGAAATTGTAGGTGAGTGACATTCTTGCGTTAATATTCATAGCCATCATGTGTCTGGAGCCTTCAAGAGAGTCCTCATAGCAGTGGCTCAAACCGATGGAAGGCATGGCAGTGATGTTGAATAATAGTTTTGGGGTTACGACCCAGTTAAAACCATATCCGAACAAGATATTATAAGATTTATAGTGGAACAAATAGTATCCCGCCGGAACGGTGAGATAGGGTAGGAGTTCCGGAGGTAGCTGAGTGAAATTAAATCCCACTTTTAAATCGGAATATGCGAATCCCCCGAGGAAAGATCCCTGGCTTTTCTTCTGAAATTTAGAAAAATTATATGCGGCTCCATGAGAATAGCGCTTATGGTTGAAGAAATAGTAAGCTTCTACTCCGAAGTTATAAAGTTCCAAACCCGGAAAGTTTATTTTGAACAGTTTTCCGTTATTATATTTTCCGAATTTCCTGAGATATGTTCCTCCGGTATTTTCTTGATAATAGAGCTCTGCATTAAATAAGGCACAGTTGAAACCAAACTCAAATTTTTTATGTCTGACGGGATCATCATTAAAGAATTTGCCCATGTCGTATGTTGTGCCGACACTTACCGCCATATATTGTAAGTATGCTCCGATATTGGAATATACATTACTGAGCATCTGGGTATGCAGTTTCGAAGGAAGTGTCATGGAATAACTGTCAACCCAGTTGTCATTAAGAATTCGAGCTTTCCACCGTTTCCCGGTTCCTACTACATATTCAGGATCGTAAGAATTGAAGAAATGGTCAGCCCAGTTATATACATCTACACAAAACTTGATAAATTTAGGATAAATTACAGCAGTGTCCTGTAGATTTAACTTGCCACGTTTGGCAAGATTCCACCACCACATCTGTTCTTCTGATTTTGGTAAATCCTTAAGATCAGATATGGCCGGGGCGGGCGCTTTCACGTCGAGTTGCGGACCCGAAGAGATCAACATTGGAATAATCTTTCCAGTTGTATCAGTGTTTTCCATCCCGAATATTTTCGGGATGGAAATAAAAAGCATAAATAGTATTAGAAGTGTAAGCCGGACACGCATCCTGTTAAGTTTACTTTAGTGGAATATAATTAAATCTGAATATGGACTGACTTACAAATCATTTCCTAATGCCCCGCTTATTAAGAGCCGCCTGATAGCGTTTTGCATTGGCGAGATGTTCCTGATAAGTGGAGGCAAAATTATGTCTTCCGGAGAAGTCTTCTTTTGCACACATATAGAGATAATCAGAAGGAGAGGAGTTAAGAATCTGATCAATGGTAGCAAGGCTTGTGGTTCTGATTGGACCCGGCGGAAGCCCCTTATTCAAATAGGTATTATAAGGAGAGTTTGTTTTTAGATGAGAATTAAGGATTCTTCGTAAGGAGAAATCTCCAACGGCATATTTAACGGTTGGGTCTGCCTGAAGTTTCATGCCTTTAAGATAGCGGTTTATATATAGTCTTCCTATCTCATCTTTTTCATCGAGTTTATTGGTCTCTTCATCAACGATAGAGGCTATAATCATAACTTCATTAGGCGTTAATCCGAGTTCTTTTGCCTTAGCCGTACGTTCTTCGTTCCAAATCTTATTGTAATTTGCACCAATTTTCTGAACAAATGCCTGTGGAGAAGCAGTCCAATAGAATTCATATGAATCTTCTATAAAGAGAGAAAGGGCCTGCTCAGGGGTTAAGCCATATTGAGCCAGCAATTTCTCATCCTTTATAACATCCAAAAGCTCCTGAGGTGAGAAATCGAACTTGACAGCCACTTTATTTGCCATATTCTCTAATTTTCTGAAACGGTTGATAGTGACGGTTTGAGGTTGTTGAGCGCCATGACTGAGCCGGTGTTCCGCCTGAATCGGAGACATTCCTTGCTCAATCAGATACGCCCCATATCTTTCTCCGAAATCAGACCCCCTCACTTTTGCTACTCTCATCACCTTTTCTGCATAATCATCATCAAGATATTTAGAGATAGAGTCATGCACCATTTCGTTAGTGGCGTTTCGAGGAATTTTAATCAGAGCATCGTGTGCAGCCTTTTTAATAAGAAGAGGAAGGCACATCAAGAGAATTGCCAGTATAAGAGCAATAATAAGAAAAATAGAAGCTATTTTCAAAGTCTTCTTTTTCGGATGTCTAATTTCCGGGGGTAGGGTAGAAGTCTGATTCGACTTTCCATTATTAAGAGAATTTTCAGCCATATTTACAGATAAATCACGTGGCCCTCTTCTTAGGGAAGCGCGCCACGTGTCAGATTCAGTTATATTTTCTACTCACGGTGTAGTGAGATTGAATTAATTCGATTGGAATTATTGAGGGAAATTTCAAAGTTCCCCTGTTCTTTTCATTTAAAGAATATATCTTTACAAAGAACAATCAGATATTATTTTTTATCCTTGATTTTCTCAAGTTTCGGCTCAAGCGCCACTAAAGCAAGATCGAATGCTTCTTCAAAAGTGTCTGCTGTCTTAGATGCAAAAAGATCTGCACTGCCCGGAATATGAATTTTCACAGAAGCTTCTTTATTCATAGCAGTTTCCGGCTTAACAAGAGTAAGAGTCACGTCAATATCACTGACAGCTTCAAAACGACGAGTGAGCTTATCAATCTTTTTATTAACGAATGAAACAAGTTTCTCAGAGATGTCAAAATGAATTGCTTTAATCTTTGCTTCCATAATTTTGGGTCTTTATGGTTAACTACTTTGTCGGATGCGTTTGAGTACGAATCCTTAGAAATCACTTGAGAGAGGCCTTTGTTTACAAAGATAAACAATAATCTTGAAAGATTTGCTTAAAATGGGAGAAAATTTTTTGTTATCACTCATTATTTTTTGCCCTTGGATGCGCATTCTCATATTGTTTTTTCATTTCGGCAAAAGAAATATGAGTGTAAATCTGAGTAGTAGCCAGCGAAGCGTGGCCAAGAAACTCTTTAACTGAATTTAGATCCGCTCCCTCGTTTAGCATGGTAGTGGCAAAGGAATGTCTCAAGGCGTGCGGACTCTTGCGTCTTGCCGAGGATTGGGATAATGCTTTTTGGACAATATAATAAACTTGCGATGCAGTCATTCTTTTACCTTTCACCATGAGCAAGGGTACAGGCTTTTCCGTTATTTCCCAGATACTGTTGCGCAGTTGCTGCAATTCCTTAATATCCTTCAAAAGAAGTGCGGGGACCGGAAGTATTCTCTGTTTGGAGCGTTTACCGTTAATTTTAATTTCCGCTGCCGAGAAAGAAATGTCTTCATCAGAAATTCCGATTAGTTCTGCGCGCCTTAATCCAAGGGAGTAGAGCAATTCCAACACAAGGTGAGTGCGCATTGTTTCTTCATTGCTTGAGCC
>CAZXHO010000147.1:0-6146 GCA_964640365.1 uncultured Sangeribacter sp.
GCAAGCAAGAGCAAACGATGCAATGAGCGCCGGGAGTCTTCGCAAATAGTGTCGGTTGTTTCGTGATAAGATGCTTGTAAGCATGCCTTAGTGATATCATTCCCCCTCCCGATTCCCTATGAGGGTATATAAAATAAAAGCGTGGGAACCAGTCTTGTTGCCATCCCACGGATCGAGGCCTTCGCATTGCCCTTCTAAATAAGATGGCAACAGTGAAGCCCACGCAAATATGACCTTACAGCGTTGAAAAGGCTGAACGCTCCCGCGTTTAGCCTCCCTAACACGGAATTCATATCCATGCGGCGTCTACTGCTGCTAACTCTTGATTTAGAAAAAAGAAGTTGCGAAGTTCCGATCCATCAAGAATTCGCGCCAAGTAACGCTTTTCAAAAATGTTTCCTCTCCCCGTCCCCACGACCGTGGGCTTCAAGAGATCGGCGATGCAAAATTAATACATTGAAAACCCAAAAGCAAATAAATTCATAACAAATATTTAATTTAGATTAATTTTTAACAAAAAAATTTCATTTTGCTCATTCTTAGGCACCAAATATACATTTTATTCCCTTATCTGAAGCCACTTGGAAAGTTTATTGATCTTTTTTTAATAAAAAATTTTTATCTAACTGTAATTTTATAGCCGTTGCGCAGTCATATAATAAAGCACTGTGGTTTAACTTAACATTCCTTAGTAATGAGCTATAGAAAAATCGCTTACATCTTTTCCTCCTTCGTGTTGGGATTCGGGGCTGCCGGATGTGGCGAATCCGACCATATCACCAACACGCCTCCGACACCTACTCCCAATCCTACGCCCGTGGTGACTGATTTCTATGTCAGCCCCACTTGCTCCGATTGTAAAATAGAGGTGAAAACACAACCCGGAGGGACCATAGACGATGTGCTCGGCCACGGATATGATGCAACCGGCGTTTATCTCGCACCCTCTTCAATACGGCCGTCTGTCATTGATCTTGACAAACAGAGGCAGAAAAATGTGCTCCAGATTTTCCAAGCTCCCTCAACGAGTTTCGGAAACAGCCTGACGGGTGAGAATCCCAATGATTTTCTTTCGGCTCTAATGGCAAATGCCGCGCTTTCTCCCGCCGGCGTCAGCAACTCTTATTATTTTAACGGAACCCTTAATTCCTATTCCACCAATTCCACCTATATTATGCAGAATAACTGGGTGAGACAGTGCATAGGAAAGGTGCACACCACTCAGGTATACTTGAAACAGACATTATCTGACGAGTTTGTGACTGACACTGCAAAACTGACTCCCTCTGCTCTTGTGGAGAAATATGGAACTCATTTTCTTGTGTCGGCAAGCATGGGTATTTCCGTGAGATCTCTTTACAGTGCTTTTGTCGATGCGGCTGCTTCTGAAAAAGTGGCGCTTGCTTCAAAGGGAAGTGAGCTTGCCCTGCTCTCTCTTCAAGACAACCTGGGTCCCAATCTCTCCCTTTCGCTTGCAGGAATCAATAACTTCGGTGGCACGCTGACCATGACATTCAGCGGAGGCGACTCCAGGCTGATACAATATGACCCTGAAACGGGAGTGCTCGGCGATTATTCCTTATGGCAGGAATCTGCCGACAATTCCAATCTTTCTCTCATAACACTCTCTGACGGCGACCTCCTGCCTCTCTCGGAAGCGGTAAACGACAAAAATCTGAAAGAGAAAATTGATAAGGCGTCAGCAAACTATGTTGCCGCAAGCAAGGTAAATGCAAATGCAACTCTCCCGCTTCTTCAGAACAGTAACGGCAGAATTTACCGCTACGTCACGAGTTATGACGAATCGCTGCAACTCGAAAATATGGCAGGACTTAAATCTTACGGCATGCTGGGTTGCATATTCCGCAATCAGGTGGAAGGAACCAAACCATTATATTCTTATGTCTACAGCGACGGCAGCCAGATTCTTTCGCTCATCCAGCCCACAAATGAATGGAAACGCATCGGGTATGTAATGCCGGAGCGAAGCGGAAATACTATTTCGCTCTATGAGATAACAGACGGGACACGATTTGCCTACACAATCGAGGCTTCCAACAGCTATGGTTCCAAGAATGAGTGGCATCCAACGGGAATGGTATTCTATCTTCTCCGCCCGTGAAGTTATCCTGATTCCGGCTGTTTGTATTTGAAATTGTTTATTATCGAAATGTGACATCCCTCCCCTCTCCGGTTTCCTTCAATTGGTCTCTAATCCATATATTGCTTATATAATTTGCTTTCCGAGACAATGCCCGTAAGCAGAAGTCTCAAAAAAAAGGTCGGATTTCTCCGACCTTTTAAATTTAACCGGTCTATGAGAAAACCGGTCTTGTTTTTCGGCTGCGAATCCTCACGGACTTTACCGACCGGCTTGCTTAATGACCCTCACGGGCTCTCACAAGAAAATTATTGATGTATAATATCGTCCTAATCAGAGTATGTTAAAAATCTATATTTAACCAGTTTCTTTTCTCTAAGAAAGTCAAGAGCTGTTGATTTTCAACATTTATGCGAGGAGAGAGATCAGGAGAGTGGTTTATCTTATATTTGCTATGCTGATGATATCGGCAAAGACACCGGCGGCTGTTACTTCCGCACCCGCGCCATAGCCTTTTATCACCATCGGATATTCCATATATCTGTCTGTGGTGAGCAGGATAACGTTGTTGCTTCCTTCGAGGTTATAAAAGGGTTGGGAAGGATCCACCCGCCGCAGACCCACACTCAGATCACCATTGTCGAACGAAGCAATAAAACGGAAACGTTCTCCTGCTTTCTCCGCATCCATTCTTTCCTTTTCAAATCCTTCATCGAGCGCACTGATTCTATTTATGAACCCTGCGGCATCCTCTCCGAACATTTCTTCAGGTATGAACAGTTTTTTAACCACATCTTCCTGACTGACCTCATAACCCGCTTCGCGGGCAAGAATCACAAGTTTGCGGATCACGTCTTTTCCCGAAAGATCTATGCGCGGATCCGGTTCGGTATAACCTGCATCCTTGGCCATCTGAACGGCTTTGCTGAGGGGCACTTCAGCCGACAGCACATTGAAGATGTAATTGAGGGTGCCTGACACGACCGCCTCTATTTTCAGGATCTTGTCGCCGGAATTGATGAGGGAATTTATAGTGTTGATCACCGGAAGCCCGGCTCCAACATTTGTTTCGAAGAGATACTTCACATCCTTGCGGCGAGCCGTTTCCTTGAGAGCCTTATAGTCGGCATAATCGCCGGATGCGGCGATCTTATTCGCCGCCACCACATTGACGTTGTGTGCCAACAGGTCATTGTAAAGGGCTGCGATTTCGGCAGAAGCGGTGCAATCTACAAAGACAGAGTTGAAAATGTTCATTTTCAGAACCTCTTCTTTTATCTTTTCGGGCGACGCCTCCGTTCCTTCCTCATCGAGCAGACGCCTGTAGTCTTTTACATCAAGTCCATCGCCGTTGAAAACCATCTTGCGGCTCGATGCAATTCCCACAACATTTATGCGCAGGTTTTTCTCCTTAAGAAGCTTCTCCTGCTGCTTACCTATCTGGCTAATGAGGCTTTTGCCCACATTACCCACACCCACAAGGAAGAGATTGAGCACCTGGCAGTTTGACAGGAAGAAGGAGTCGTGAATTACATTGAGAGCCTTGCGAAGACTCTTCCGTTCTATTACAAACGAAATGTTGGTTTCCGCAGCTCCCTGCGCACATGCTATGATATTGATACCGTTTCTTCCAACCGTGTTAAACAGTTTTCCTGCCAAACCGGTGGTATGCTTCATATTCTCTCCCACCACAGCCACTGTGGCAAGGTCTTTTTCGGCGATCACATCGTTAAACATGCCGGATGCGAGTTCAAGAGCAAATTCTTTCTTGAGTGTACGCACAGCTTTCTCGGCATCGGCATTTCTGACGGCTATGGAAGTGTTGTTCTCGCTCGCTCCCTGCGAAACCATAAACACACTCACACCTTTTTTACTCAAGGCGCTGAAGATTCTTGAGTTTACACCCACGACGCCAACCATACAAAGGCTTGTGATTGTCACAAGACAAGTGTCGTTGATCGAGGAAATACCCTTGATGGGCTTTTCACTGTTGCGGTGGGGCCGCTCGTTGCTGATCCGTGTTCCGGGAGCCTTGGGATTGAAAGTATTCTTAACGAGAATAGGAATATTCTTATGGTAGACGGGATAGATGGTAGGGGGATAGATCACTTTAGCTCAGAAGTTGCAAAGCTCCATCGCCTCCGTAAACGTAAGTTGGTCTATGACATATGCCGTGTCTATCACTTTCGGATCGTCAGTCATGAAACCGTCGACATCGGTCCAGATCTCAAGGATCTCGGCATCAAGGGCGGCTGCTATGATGGCTGCCGTATAGTCGCTGCCACCTCTTCCGAGATTGGTGACTTCTCCCTTTGAATCTGTGGCAAGGAAACCTCCCGTCACAGCCGTCTCCCATTCGTAGGCACACAATTTTTCCTCAATGAGGCTATTGGTAAGTTCGGCGTCGAGCACTTGCGAGCCGTAAGGACCTTCTTTAGTGCGGATAAAGGTGCGTGAGTCAAAATGTGTGGCACCCTTGATGGCATTTGCCACAATCACGCTCGAAAGTCTTTCGCCGTAGCTCACAATTATGTCAAGTGCGCGTGGCGAAAGGTCGTGAAGAAGCATTACTCCTTTATATATATTGCCCAGTTCGTCAAGCATCATCTTGACAACCGCCAGTGTAGCATCACGTCTTGTCTCAGGCACCACACCGTCTATTATGGAGATGTGCCTCTCGACTATTCTTGCGTAGCAGTCAAGGTAGGATATATCGTCGGCGACAGCAAGCTTTGCCGTAGAAATCAGCAGGTCAGTAATACCGCCGAGTGCCGATACCACCACCACTTTCCTGCCGGGGGTGTTTTCGACAATCTCTTTTACATTCCTGAGACTGTTGACTGTGCCTACAGATGTGCCACCAAACTTTAAAACCTTCATTGTCGATTCTCTAAAATTATCCGGTAAAAAATCAAAAACACATTATTTTTCACAATTAGCTGCCGGATAAGAAATAGCTTTCTGTATGAAACACCGGAGACTTAAACCGAATAACGCTTCAAAATTAGGAAAATTTATTCAATCCACAAACTTCTCGCATCATTATTAACAAAATATTCACAAAATAATAAATTCACCCGGATATGTTTTAAACCATTCAACAGACAGTATGTAATTTTCTTGCGCTTTCCCTGAATGAACCTTTCCTATATTACCCTCTAAAAGAAAGATTAACCCATGACAATAAGGATGATAGAAGTTTTCAGTTTTCAAAAGTTTTTCTAAAACTAATGCTCATATCAGCTGCATATAATTGGTCATATTTTCTTAATTATTAATCCAGTTTTCTTATTTTAGAATTTTATAAACTAAAAATTTGCATATCGTTTTGTCTTATATTAAATTCGCGGTCGAAAACCCGAAAACTTATTATAGTTTTAAAGTTTTCAAATCTAAGATGGAATATTCTCGCTTAAGCAGTGTCAAAATGGATATAAACATCTATTTGAAGGGTACTAACGAATGGATAATTAGGTGTAAAACAAAAATTAGGGAACTGATAAAATCAATTAATTAAAGCGCAAAAATGCCGGAACGTCGTGAGACGATCCGGCAATTGTTTTATTAGATACCAACTCATAAAATGGAATCAGGGCACTCTCATACACTCACCACTCCTTTGATTGCTGGCCACGGATCGTAGCCTTCCAATGTGAAATCTTCATATTTGAATTTGAAAAGATCGGTGACTTCAGGATTTATTTTCATTACCGGCAATTTGCGCGGCGTTCTTGCAAGTTGGGTATGGACTTGCTCGAGATGATTAAGATAGATGTGGGCATCGCCGAGAGTATGTATAAATTCACCCGGCTTCAATCCGCACACCTGTGCCACCATCATTGTCAGCAACGCATAGCTGGCAATATTGAATGGGATGCCAAGAAAACTGTCGCCGCTGCGCTGATAAAGTTGTAGAGACAATTTACCGTCGCTGACATAAAATTGGAAAAGACTGTGACAAGGAGGAAGATTCATGTTGCCAAGGTCAGCCACATTCCAGCTGCTAACTATTATGCGGCGAGAATCGGGATTTCTGCGGATGGTG
>CAZXHO010000148.1:0-6048 GCA_964640365.1 uncultured Sangeribacter sp.
CCGGTAACCAAAGCCCGCAAGGGAGAACAGAATGATCAGCCTTGACTTCGGTTCAAGGTTAAATTCAGTAGTTATTTTCGCCATTACATTTTCCATGAGACAGTCTACCTCATGAGAAAGGCGAGCCACAGTCTTATCAGAGTTAATGTCTTCACGCAGTTTTTCGAGCGCCGGATTAAGTCTTGCACCCCGGGGTGCGCCTCCTGCAGGCTCCATGTCAGCAAATATCTGCGATGCTTCGAGGTTTGCTTTCCTGTAGGAAGAGACGGCACGGCTCCTGTAGGATTCCATGCTGTCTTCCAGTTCCCTAATTTTTTCGGTTGTGGCAGAAAGTTCCCTTCCTATGGCATCTGTCTTAAGCGAGAAAAAATTCTTTTCCAGATCATTGATATACTGCAGTCGGGTATTTTCCTCATTCCTTAGGCTGAGTTCAGCCTCCTTGCGTCTTATCTCATCACGCATTGAGCAGCTTTCTTCATCCAGATGTGCAAGCCTATCCCTAAGCTGGGAAACAGTCTTTTCCAAGGATGAAATCATTTCCCCCTTTTCATAGACCCTTTCCTCATTTTTTTTCAGTAGGGTAAGTACCCTTTCAATCTCCCTTTGCTGAAAATCGATCCTACGCTTTCTTCTATTGTTAATGATGTAAATAGCCAAAATTAAGGAGACAACCAATAGAAACCCGCCCAGCACACTTATGACAAACAGTCTTTCCTTTTGTTGTACAATCTTGGCACTGAGACGTGATTTCTCACTGAGGAACTTTTTTTCCGAATGCAACAGGTTGAAATCAAACTGCTGAGCCACCACACGGTTGGAACAAATGTATGCCGAATCTTTTAACTCAAGCGCAGCTTTATAATCACCTTTTGCTGCAGCAAGGCGACATCTTAGATTGTACCAAACAATCGTGTCAATGTCAGATTCCAGATCTCCGGAAATTACCGAGAGACACTTCTCAGCATTCTTTATATCACCTGAATGTACCGATGCCAAACCCCATATACCGTAATCGGAGACAGGGAAAAGTGTAGAGTCCATTTTGAAAGCCTCTTCATATAGCCTTGCTGAGATACGGTTATCACCGGCATATTGGTAACTCGATGCAAGAGTCAGCTTAATATCCATAATGTTTACTGTGTCCCTTCGGGTTTCAGCAAGGTCGAGCGCCATTTGTAGGTTGGAGTTTGCCTCTCTGTATTTCAAATTATGAACAAGTGCGAGGCCGTAGGTATGGACTGCATTAATAATCCTTGGGGTGTCTCCGGTGAGTATTATCCTTTTCATCCCCTCCAAAGTATTTTCCAACTCCTCTTTACCTATGCAGTCCAATCCATAAATTATTCCTTTACTTATGAATCCTAAAGCAGGGTACAGAGTGTCGTTAATATTTTCGCCGATATTTATGGCTTTGTCATATTCAAGTATAGACTCTGACAGCCTATCATTATGTGCTAAGAAATTGGCATGAAAGAAATGAGTGAGCATTTTTTCACGCGATGGGGTCTTTCCCTTTTCATAATATGAGATAGCCGGCTGTAGGATTGAATCATTCTTCGGCTGATTGCCTGTTTTGGTTAAGGCAGCAAAAAGGAGAAGTCCGTATCTGGCTTTATCCTTTTCAACAGTTAGACTGTCGGAATTGATGGTCTGTAATATTTTGAGGGCTGAATCCGGATGGTGGTCCAGTATGCTGTCTGCCTTAGATAGGACGTCCGATTTCTGAGAGCCTTTACATCCCCCTGCTAAAACCAAAAATAGAAACGCCGTTAGGCAACATAAGAAAATGGTCCTTTTCATTAAAGTAAGATCGTTATCTCCAAAGGATGAGAATCCTTTGAAAATTGTTGAAGTAATATTTTAACTACTCATACGACCAAACTTTTATTTTCTCAAGCTAATTTATGGTATCTCAATAACATCTTAATCTGGCAATCATTTACAAATTTAATATAATTAACCATATCCTGCAAATATAAACTCCTACTTATTAGAAATTAGTGCTTATTTATTATTTGGATTGAGCTTTCAATTGTTTAGAATCATGATATCAATATGGGAGGGTGTAGTCGAGTTTCAACGGTGTTGATTCCAATAGGAATTGATGCGGCATTTGAAATTTTCATGAAGGCATTGGCTATATAACCAGGGTTCTGCGCCGTGATAGTCACCTACGTTAAGAATATCTAAAATATTGGGTAAATAGCTTCCGTCAAATCCTTCGAGAACAAGTACATGGTAATCTTTTGAAAGCGTAACCGTGATAGTATCGTTCAGAATAGCCGGAGTCTCCTGAGTGGTCCAATTTACAGGATTGATGCACATTACATTGGGAGCAGCAATAATAGGTTTGACATATTTTGTGTCAGATACAGAATTGTAACAAATTGTCACACCCGTATCACCTTCGCGTTGGGCAGCCTTTATCCAAGGAGCTGAAAGAATATCATCAGGAGTGATTTTATACCCGAGGACATAAGCTGCAACCAATCGATCCCTTAAATCCTCAGGCAAAGCTTTAAGTAATTCAACCACCGACTTGCCACCTTGGCTAAACCCTGCCAAGATAAAAGGACGGCCTTCATTATAATTATCCATATAGTATGCGAACGCCTTCTGTACGTCTACAAGCGATACTTCATTATATCTGCTGAATATAAGGTTTTCATCGAGTGTCGCCCATGTATCTAATGTGATATGACGGTAGAATGGGGAATAAAAATTGTTGCCATCTGCCATATAATCAGCTACCCCTGTCATTTCTATAGCCATATCATCGAGATGCTGTTGGTTGGTGATGTCAGCATAATGACAAATAAGCCCCTCGGGGGTGGTCCAGTCGAACTCCCATGTTGAGGGAATGTAAAAGACGTCCGCCCCGGTTCCATCAAGGTCGTTAGTGTAAGTTATCCACATCGAGGATTTTGAATAGTCCGGGGCAGGAGGAATATATGACTTTTGGGACGGTGTTATATCAGAACTTCCACATGAGGAAAGTAATGTCCAAAAAATCAAAAAGATTGAGGGAGTGATATTTCGTAATAACATATTCATACTGACAATAAACGGTAGCATATTACGGTTATTGTATTATAATTTCGTCCAGTCATTTGTATAAATCTCAGAAATCTTTCAAATTATAAATAATTCGGGGCAATCATAGAGTTGTTTTTATGATTACCCCGAAGATTTGTCAATTATTGTTTCCTAACTATTGTGCTTCCGTTGGCTTGATGTGTGGCAAGAATCAGCATCTCTGCTATCTGCACATGTTTTGGCGCCTGTACCGCATATATTGCAGCGTCAGCGATGTCTTCACCTGTAAGAGGAATAATTCCTTTATAAACATTATCTGCACGTTGATTATCGCCGTGGAAACGAACATTGCTGAAATTAGTTTCAACAAGCCCCGGTTTTAGAAGTGTCACCCTCACTTCGGTATGAGCAACGTCAATACGAAGACCGTCTGTTATTGATTTTACGGCAGCTTTGGTTGCACAGTATACATTACCGTTGGCATATGCTGCGTCTCCTGCTACGGATCCGATGTTAATCACATGACCACGGTTCCGAGCTACCATACCCGGGACAATAGTGCGGGTCATTGTCAGTAGGCCTTTGATATTGGTGTCGATCATTGTATCCCAATCTGTATAGTCTCCCTCATACTCAGGATCGAGTCCTAAAGCCAAGCCTGCATTATTTACAAGCACATCAATCTCAGCCCATTCTGTGGGGAGGGAGGCTACCGCCGACTCTGCTACTTCTCGATCGCGAACATCGAAGATAAGTGGGAGCAAATCATTACCGAATTCATCTTTTAATTTATTGAGTTTTTCAACATTCCTTCCGGTTGCTATTACCCTGTAGCCGGCATTGAGGAAACGGCGTGCACAAGCTTCTCCTATACCACTTGTAGCACCGGTGATCATTGCTATTGGTTTCATGATACTATTTTTTCAGTCTTGTTTTAAAATTTAATTATTACATTCGAGCTGATATTGTTACATACCCATGCTCTTAGTAAACAAAATTACTAATAAATCGGGATATAACCATCTTATATCCTATAATTCCAAATTTTCTTTATTACTACTCATGGTATTTGAAGTGGGTATTGCTTACGTCGGCAGCTTATATTTACCTGTTTGCAATTTCAAAGGTAGTCAATAAATATTTTAGAAATATCTTGAAGTGTGATGAACCAAATGACTCGCGGCTGTGTTATAATACTGTAAATCGGATGATACTTAATAATCTTCGATTTGGTTTCATGATGTTAGGTTAGTTAATTATAAAATGCTGCCGTCGATTGGGAAATCGACGGCTGATTTGTTTATATAGGGAGTAATAATGGCTTCAAGCATTATGGTTGTCGTAAGTCCATATAAGGAGTTTAATGCTTAATATGTACAGACGATTTGAGGAACCGTAACTATTCCATGTATTTTGTATAATATTGATCCATTGATTGTAATAAAAGACAAGCAGGATACATCAATCTCGATTAATTGACGTATCCCACATATATTTAGGGTAGGAGAGTATATATTATTCCGGTATATTCTCTACTATCTTGTAAGCAGAAAGGCTTCCATATTTCGCAGCCTGACGGTAATGGTTCGTAGCTTTGACTGCATCGGCTTTTGTACCTTTTCCTTCGGCATACATTTTTGCAAGGCGTTCATGTACCAAGGCGAGTATAGTTTTGGGAAGTTTTCCGTTGCGTGCTATCGGTTCATAGTAATGAATAGCCTGTGTGAAATTCTGATTAAGAAAATCACCATTATAATTCATGCTACCAAGATAAAAGCGAGCCCAGTCATCACCTTCTTCAGCAGCCTTTTCACGAGATTTAAGACTCTGTAGAAATCCATTTTTGTAGATCGGCTCATTCTTCATGTTTTTACCTTTGTGGACTGCTTCTATCCATTTCAGTGCCGTTTGTGCGTCTTTAGCTACTTTGTCTGTAGCCGGTTTCTCAGGGAGCATGGGACGATAAAGCATTACACGTGAGTAATTTTCTCCAAGATCACCGGCAATATAATACCAGAAGAAGGCATCAGGATAGTTAAGTTCTCCACCGTTTTTAGTGTTTAGCAGGTTACCGTAAAGCGACATACCTTTCGGATATCCCTCAAGGGCAGCCTGTTTATAATTTTCTCGAGCTTGAGCACCGCTTTCTTTGACACCTTTCCCTTCAAGATACATGCTGCCTAATGCAGTATGTCCAATACCATATTTCATAGGTTTACAGGCATCAAAATAATTCTTAGCCTTTGAGTAATCTTTTTGGTTGAAATAATACATGCCAAGATAACAGTTGGCTTCATTTATGCCTGATTTTGCTGATTGCTCAAGAAGTTTAACACCATCGGGGGCAAGTGAAGAAAATTCAGGTGAGAAAGCATAGATGGCACCAAGTTCCATGGCACCTCGGGGACTATTGTCAGTTACCAGCTTAAGACATCGGACAGCAAGTTCGGGACTCCATAACTTATGATACAGGGCTGCGTTAACCACGCTGTCAGCGGAAATTCTTCCCGACCGATATAAATGATTTATGGAGTTGTAGATAGAATCAGATTTACCGTTCTTAACTGTGGTAGAAGAAACAGTCTTATTTGTGAGCTTGCGGGACGGCTGACTGCCGAAAGCTACTATCGGAGCAGCTAATGAGACACAGAGACAAAAGAGTAGAATATTCTTTTTCATAGCATAATGGATGATGATATAGTTTTTATTTCAACAAAAACCACTTTTATAAAGTTCTTTGGCCTTATAGATAAAAATAATATTTCTCCGGGGATGAATTAAGATTCTAATATAAAAACACTACTGTCCACTTTAAGGCGTCGCCTAAGCGGACAGTAGTGTCAAGAAATTCTTATAATTTTTGATTAGCCGTTAGCTTATTTAGATTGTTCAAATAACCGGTCACAAACAGGAGAAAGACGATAATAAAAATTGAAATACAAGACAATGGGCTTTATTCGGGAACGTAAATTATATCACCGTTCTCCAATTCATAAGCAGTGCCTACGCGTT
>CAZXHO010000149.1:0-6043 GCA_964640365.1 uncultured Sangeribacter sp.
TCAGCTTTTTTTGTTGCCATAATTTCTTTTATCGGTTGTTATTGTTTTCTAACTCTTCAAAGGATCTATCTCCTTCAACAGGCAATTCCTTTAGGCAAAAAAACGCATCACTTTTCAGCGAGCGTTCCGCTTTTTGAATTTGCGCTGTAAAATTACAGGCATTTTTACATTCCACAAAGTTTTTAAACTAAAAATCACCTTTGTTAATTATTAAATATTCTTAATGACATTCTATTTTATCCAATTTATGTTAATTTAAATGCCAATTCATAAATTTTAGTAAATTTGTGTTAATAAGGCAAAGAGCCCGTTTCCGATAAAATTACTCTCTTCGGAACCGAGCTCTTTGTTATTAATTTTACCGGCATAACGCTACCGGTAAGGATATGGATACTCACCTGTGTCTCCTGCGTCTTTATGCGCCTTCAATAAATTGAAGTGCTTCATCAAGGCTTGATACAATATTGGGATGAATAATTTCGTCCTCCTCTTTCGTCCAGCCTTTTCCTTTCAGCCAAATTGCCTGGCATCCGGCTTTCTCAGCCGGCACAATATCTTTTGAATAACTGTCGCCTACTACCAAAACCTCCTCGGGTTTGAGACCTAAAGCTTCAACTCCGAGAGTGAAAATCTTGGGATCAGGCTTTCTCACACCTACTACCGCACTCTCTATAATTTTTTTGAAAAATCCTTCAATTCCAAAATCTTTCAATACGGTCTCAATATTACCATAGAAATTGGAAACCAATACAAGGGGATACTTGCTTGACAGTGCCTTGAGCACAGGTATAGCTTTTCCGACAGATGCTTTTGCAGATGCATAACATATAGCAGCCACTTTCTTTGCCATGTCATCAACCTGTGCGGGAGGGAAGTGCCCGTTTTCGGCGAGACGCTGCAACTCTATCTGCATCTTAATGTCAAGCAAATCTTGGAAATTATGATGCGGAAGGATATGAAGAGTCCTTGCAAGTTCACGTTCAGCATACACATATACTTCCCTGAACTCAGCTTTATCTGCCGCCACACCGGCTTGCTGCCATGCAGACCATATCACTTCGCTCCAATGGTCACCTCCTGTATCGAGAGTACCGCCATAGTCGAAAATAATCCCTTTTATTTTACTTACATCTACATTCATAATATCTGATTTTGAGTTATGCGTTCATTTCGAGCCTGATGCGTCAAGTTCTTTTACAAAAGCTTTACAAATCTTTTCGTGGCGCATCACCATATATATTAAAACACCATTCAGCACTGTGAGTTCGAAGGCAAAATACAACCATGGCATCTGAAAAATCAAAATTGCAGCAAATAAAGCAAAACTCCTGATATTAAAGGAAAGGATGTTGGTGTATTTCATCAGGGGCTTACTCTTTATACGGAACGCATCGCGGAAACTCTGAGGAATTTCATTGCCATATTTCTTTTTCAATGTACTGCGCAGTTTTTGCATCCATGGCGTGCGTTTTTCTTGTCCTACAGTATAGTTGGTGTAGAAAGCGAGGGTAAGTTTCTGCCAGAAGTTATTTTTCCACGTGAGAGAATGGTAACGCTTCCATAGCTCGGAAGCCGAATCAAGCTCACTCCCCTCTTTACCTTTTAGGAAATAGAGATGGAACTGACGATAGTAGTCTCCCATTGAAGCTTGGGTGGCATGGCAAAAACCTGTAACTACTGCCGTTACCCAGATCACCCAATGGTGTGCACTGAAAAATTCACTCGTCACATTCTCTCTAAGACAGATTGCGATATAAATGGCTGCAAACCATAAGTCTCCGCTAAGTCCGTCGAGTATACGGCCTATACGGGAATATTGTTTGGTCATTCTTGCAAGCTGACCATCGGCGCTGTCGAAGGAATCTGCCCATACAAGGAGTATAACACCGAGAATGTTTATCCAGATGTTATTGAAATAGAATGCCACACCGGCACCCACCCCAAGGAATATGGAAGCGATGGTAATGGCATTGGGTGTTATACCCAATTTTTTAGCCAACAGTGCCCAGCCATAGCCTATTGGACGGTAGAAGATCAGATCGAAAGTCTCCTCCGTATCCATGGATTTCAGAGAATCTTTGAAACCGGGCTTTTTTGATTTACCATCAGACGATACCGAAGTGTGGTCAGGATTTGTACCTTCCTGAATATCACCTCCGGTTTCACCTATTGAGCCAGTGTCATTTATCTTTTTTTCCATTTCTTTATAGAGTTAAGCACACATTTGGCAATATATGGAGCTGCCTCCTGACGGCATGGGGCAAAACTCGGCCAATCATTAAAGTCTATAATCCTTATAGTCCCGTCGACGTCAACTATACAGTCGCCACCGTAAATTTTAACATCAAGTATATCGGATGCCGACTGGCAAATAGCCTTTAAATGTTCTTCATCAAAATGCAGCCCCTGGCTTTTTCCGTTTATGGCCTCATAGCCATATTTGCTATGACCTTCGTCAAACGGATAAAACCAATAAAAGAATGGTTGTCCGCTCACTCCATAAAACTTAATAAGGTCACCAACAAGATGTCGGTTTATGACGGCACGCTTTATCCCTCTGTAGAAATATTCATGAAGCATTTCCTGTGCCTCTTCCGGATGGCGGCAGTAGCTCACATCCTCTTTATGCATGGCATGAAAATCGCCACGCTTTATCCAGCATGATGATATTCCGGCTTTCTTAAGATCTTCAGCTACATTCTCGTTGGTATTCACAATGAGGCTGTCAGGATAAGGAATTTTGTTGCCGAGAAGAATACGGGTCATTCTTTCACGCGTGCAGTTCTCAATGCCAAAACCGGAATTGATCACCAGTCTGCCCTCCTCTTCAAAAGCCTGAAGCCTTGCTATGGATGCTTGCTCGCGACACATGTTCAGTATTATGGGCTCAGTGATTTCCGATTCCCTGAACTTCTCCTCGCTATATATATTCACCTCACATCCCCGCTTGCGCAACTGCTCGGCAGTGGCATTAAAAATTGCCGCATCGTTTCCTATATGATTGGGAGAATAAGCACCTGCCCTCATCACTCCCGCTATCTTTATATCTGCCATGTTCTTTCGGTTGATTTTAATAAATTATTTTTCTGACAGGAATGCCTCAGCCGATTCTATGTCGGAGATATGATCAACATCGACAATCTTGTTCATATCGTATGCTTGCAGCCACAGACCGGCTTTTACTAATGCACGTTGATAATTACGCATCCTGCCAACTCCATCCTCAAGACATTTCCTTAAAACAGGCACTGCGCTTTCAGACAGTCCATATATTCCTCCACTTACATATTTTACACCGGGTTCAGGCATATCCAGAAAACCTGTTATTCTGTTGTCAGCGTCCACTGCCACATACAAAGGCTTTTCATCATCTATAAACGATGTCACTGCCATCATTCCCTGTATCTTCTCCGATGCGCCGTCGTATGCCTCAATGTAACGTTTGAAATCAGATTCCTTAAATATTGTGTCAACAGTTGTTATAACAAAGCGCCCCTTACCTTCCATAAGGCTCGACAGCTCGTAAAAACTGTGCATTGAAGTCGGTGTAGTCTTGACAACAAGATTCAACGGACACGGAAGGGACGGTGCAAGATTACGTAAGAAATCTGCAACCTCTGTCATTTCTTCATTGACAATAACGCTGACGGACTCAGCTCCACATCTTACAAATATATCAATTAGCCTCCCAATCATGGGCTGCCCCTGAATGCGCACAAGTGGCTTGGGAAATGCCATTCCTTCTTGCACGAGTCGGGAACCCTGACCGGCGGCTATTATTCCAAAATTCATAAACTTTATTTATTCAGGGTTATATATATACAATTAGCTTTGCACTTCTTCTGCCCGGCCTGTTCCTCCTGTCGCCTCTACCTCTTCTTTCATTGCTTCTGATTTTCCATCGGCAAATTTATCACGGTGCATGGTTTTTTCCAATTTTTCAGGTCTGTCTGCACCATATTTTTTCAGAGGGTTGGCTGAGATCTCATTATGCACTTTGCGTCGACGATAAATATCTATGGCTGAATAAATCGCCTCTCTCATTGAAGTCGGATCAGCCATATTTTTCCATGCTATACCGAATGCCGTACCATGGTCTGGAGAAGTTCTTACATAAGGAAGTCCGGCTGTAAAATTAACTCCGTGATCTCCGGCAAGAGTTTTAAACGGGGAAAGTCCCTGATCGTGGTACATTGCCAGTATTCCGTCAAATTTTTTATAGTCTCCCATTCCAAAGAAACCGTCTGCTGCAAACGGGCCGAAGGCAAGTATGCCATTTTCACGGCATTTCTCAATTACAGGCTCTATGACTTCTTTCTCCTCCGATCCCAACACTCCTCCGTCTCCGGAATGAGGGTTGAGCGATAAAACTGCAATGCGCGGACGCCTGATACCAAAATCTTTTATCAATGAATCAGAAAGAGACACTATAGAAGCTTCAACATTTTCAATGGTCACTGCTTCCGCCACCTTGGAAATTGGAAGATGTGTGCTTACAAGAGCTACCCTAACTTTGTCGTCAAACAAAATCATCCTCGCTTTTGCGCCTTTACCAATTCTTGCTTCGAGAAATTCAGTATGACCCGGGAAATTAAATTTATCGCCATGCACCGCTTCCTTAGAGATTGGAGCTGTAACAAGAACATCAATATCCCCTTCTTCCAGAGCTGCACAGGCTGCCTCTATTGAATCCACCGCAGCTTTACCGGATATTTCTGATCCGAATCCGGGAGTCAATTCCGGGACGGAATCCGATACCTCCACCACATTGATCTTCCCATCTTGAGCATGGGCAGCTGACTGCACCACATGAAGATGCATCTCTTCAAGCCCAAATTGACGGCGTGCCTTTTCAGCAATCTGATAGTATCCGAATATAACAGGAGTACAAAGTTCTGTAATGGTTTCATCGGCAAGCGACTTGAGTATTACCTCATATCCTACGCCATTTATATCACCGTGGGTAATTCCCACTTTTATCGGTCGTGTCATCAATCAAATATTTAGTTCTCAAAATTACTAAAATTTTTCCATTTTTTAGAAAAATACGGCTCCGGATGTATCAGTTCTTTTTCCCCGCAAGCATTCCGCATGCTGCCATTATATCTTCTCCGCGAGAACTTCTGATAGTGGCAGTGATTCCTTTTGAATTGAGATAGTTCCTGAACATCAACATTCTCTCTTCACTGGCAGGATAAAGGTCTACACCCGGAATAGCATGAAAACGTATTAAATTTACACGACAGTCTAATCCTCTGGCAAGCCTTATTAGCAAATCAGCATGAGCGATATCATCGTTAACACCCCTCCACATGATATATTCAAGGGATAGGCGCCTTTGGTGACTGAAGTCATAGGCAGAGAGCAATTTCATAACATTTGAGATAGGAAACGCTTTCTGTGCAGGCATGAGTTGTTCCCTTTCGACAGGATCTGCCGTGTGTACGCTGATTGCAACATGCACCTGGGTTTTATCAAGCAGGTCCTTCAACTGCGGAAGCTTTCCAACGGTTGACACAGTAATTCTTTTAGGACTCCAAGCCATTCCCCAGGGTGCCGTCATTATTTCAAGCACCGGAAGAAGAGCAGGAAGATTATCAAGTGGCTCACCCATTCCCATAAACACGACGTTAGTAAGTTCCGCAGACGGGGCTTCCCCTGCTTTGGGAGCCGGGGGTATACTAAGAATCTGGTTAATGATCTGAGCGGGCGTAAGATTTGCTTTAAATCCAATACGACCTGTGGCGCAGAAATAACAGTTCATCTTGCATCCGGCTTGTGATGAGACACACAGCGTAGCTCGGTCTTTATCGGGGATATAAACACTCTCGATTGTCTTTCCACCACCCACGTTAAAAAGATATTTTACCGTGCCGTCGGCAGACTTCTGTCTGGACTCAGGTTTTTCTCTGCCAATCACATAATTTTCAGAGAGCCACTGCCTGTTTTTCTTTGAAATGTTTACCATTTCTTCAAAAGAGGTCACTTTGAAGCGAAATTCTTTAAATTTCCACCAATAAAACTTGACGTTGGTAAAGATGCG
>CAZXHO010000150.1:0-5917 GCA_964640365.1 uncultured Sangeribacter sp.
ATTCCCTTATGCATTCTGCCGAATTTCTTGCGGTAACCGTAATTGGAAGTAACCTGACCCGGAACAGGCATGAAATAACCGGTAACATCAATCACTTTTGAATCTGGAACTTCAGCTTCTTTGAAAGGGTTTACAGCTTTGCTGTTCCAGCCTTCAGTATAGATGTCAAGTTCTGGCTCAATGTCATCAATAAGATCTATAAAAGTATTTTTCTCTACGAGACGGATTTGGTCCTTATTCTTTGCCTGGTTGGCAAGAAGTTGCTTATGAGCATCAGAGTGAGGAGATTTGCTTGTAATTGTCTGGGCTGTCAATCCGGCTGCGGTGAATGCGCCGCAAATGAACAGTATACCTAATTTCTTTAAAACAGTCATTGTAAAATATCTTTAAACCTTTGAGAAGAGATCGGAAATAAGGTCAGGTTAAATTTCGTCTTCAGCGTAAAGGAAATTAATATTTTGGGGAACATAGTCGAATACTTCTTCAGGTTTGAAGAAGCGAGCAATTTCTATCTTAGCATTTTCGGGAGAATCCGAAGCGTGGATTATATTTGCCTGTCCACTCATACAGAAATTACCTCTGAGAGTACCGGGTGCTGCTTTTCTTCCGTTTGTTACACCAGTCATTGTTCTGAAAACCTCTACGACATCCACTCCTTTAAGAACCATGCATACAACAGGAGAGGCCATCATCGAAGCGCAGAGGCCGGGGAAGAAAGGACGGTCTACAAGATGTGAGTAGTGCTCGCGAAGTATTTTTTCATCGAGCTGCATCATCTTCATGCCGGTGATTATTATTCCTTTTTTTTGTATTCTGCTGATAACTTCTCCGATCAGGCAGCGTTCCACACATGAGGGTTTCAGGATGACCAAGGTTTGTTCCATAATTTCCTTAATACTTTTTAATAATTGACTATCGACTCACTTCAAAATTACAATTTTATGTCAGCTAAACCTAATATTTCAGTGTTATTTTTTTTGAATTTAGTGTTAAAAATAATTATTGAATAGATCAATATTTTGATAATAAGCAAGATATGAAGATTTTATGTTTTATAACATATTTTTGAACCCTTTGCACAACGCATATTTTGGTGTGCAAAAACATAATATTAATATTGTTAAAATTTGTTAATGTCTAACTAATACAGGCATAATCAAAATTTTACATAGACCACCAGATGAGATTGGACAATAGTCCATATATTTCTTATTACTCGAGAAAATGATTTGAGAAATTTGTTGAAATTTGAAGTAATTTTTCTTCTTGATTAAATTTGAGTGAACCATTCCTATTATTTTTTTGTAATTCTAATATCTGCTGAAAGGGATACCATTCCAAGAGTAGTAAGACTATCGAAAAATCCATTTATTTAGAATTTCCACATTTAAACCGTTATATATCATGTTTGCGTTTGAAGTAGAGAAGGCTGTAGAGGCTCTCCCTAAAATGGAACTTTCCGAACCGGCTCAGGAAAGTACTTATGCCGTTGCTCATCTCCTAATGAAAATCGTAGATTTTATATTGTCAATAGTAGGACTTGAGCATAATGCAACTTTAAGTCTAATAATATATGCTATACTCGTATTTTTCATTGCATTAGGTGTTGGTATTATAGTGCAATGGATAGTAGTGGCTATTGTAAAATATATAGGAAAGCATTGGCATGCACAATTATATAGCTATATGCAGGAGGAGAACCTGTTTACTAAGGCTGCCAGAATCATTCCTGCAATAGTATTCGTAATTTTCATTCAATTTACCCTTTCTGAAAAAGCAGCTCTGGCTTCTTGGCTCACAAGGATTACATGGATTTATATATGTTTCATTGTGGTCGACGCGCTCTGCAAGGTTGCAAATGTTATGTGGAAGCATATAGATGCCCGCGCCAATAAGAAAAAGTTACCTCTCAACGGTATTCTTCAGTTGGTTAAAGGTCTTCTGTGGATCATTTGCATTATAGTGACTGTTGCCATTTTGGTGAATAAATCACCAGGTTCTTTGCTTGCCGGTCTGGGTGCGTTTGCTGCGGTATTGATGTTGGTATTTAAAGACAGTATCCTCGGCGTAGTAGCCGGCGTTCAATTGTCGGAAAATGACTCTCTTCATGAAGGCGATTGGATTGCTGCTGGCGAAGCAAACGGTACGGTAATGGAGGTTTCGCTGACGGCTGTCAAGATTCTTAACTGGGATAAAACCATCACAACACTCCCTCCATATAGTCTTATTACTTCCGGTTTCAAGAACTATAGGAATATGTCAGAGAGTAATACTCGCCGAATTCAACGATCCTACATGATTGACGCCGACAGTGTATTGCCTTGCGATGATACGATGCTTGAGAAATATTCTCAACTGCCGTTTATGAAAGACTGGATTGCCAAGAAGATTGAACAGCGTAACGAGGGTAAGACTCAGGATGCTAATAATCCTGCCGGACTTGTCGACGGTTCTATCGATACGAATCTTGGTGTATTCCGGGCATATCTAAAAATGTATCTTGACGCAAGTCCTAATTTCTCAAAGGCAGGAGGTATAGATTATTGCTTCATTACTACTCTACCCCAAACTCAAGGAGGTATCCCATTACAGATTTATTGTTTCACGTCGACTTCTGCATGGCTTACCTATGAGGCGATAATGAGCTCACTTTTCGAACATCTTGCGGTGATGTTGCATAAGTTTGATCTCTATGCGTTTGAGAACCCGTCGAGTCGTGATACTATTGTTGAGGGTTATCTCAGTCCGGGTAAGAATCCGGATGTGCTGTTCGGCCTCCCATATCCATTCTATAGCAAGACAGGCACCCCGGATAATCCGGCATATCCTTTCCAAAAATCAGCCTATCCTCAGCCCACGGCTATGACTCCGACTGTTCCTCCGCAGCCTTCGACTGAGCCTGCTATGTCTGCGTCAACGTCGACATCTCCGTCGAGTGCCAATGGCAATACTTCTCAGGGCGCAGCAAAATAATTTAAAGACATCAAAAAACCGTCACCGGTTATGATATCAAAATCTATGGTATCCCCGGTGACGGATTTTTTTGTTCTTATATACTCTTGGAGAAGTATGTTTGTAGCTTGCTTTATGAAGGTAAGATGAAGATGATAAAAAATTAATTTTTAATTGGAGTTACAGTGTATCCCAACTTACGCAGACCTTCTATAAGACCTTTGTCACCTGCAAGATGGAGCGCTCCTACTGCTATAAATGAGGACTTATCTTTTATTAAATCAGGAAGTTTTGCCAACCATTCTGCATTTCTTTTGTCAAGAAGTGCCTTCATGAATTCAGGATGTTCATTATCCTTTTCTGAGAGTTCAAGCATTTTTGTAAGGTCCTGAGCCTCATATGCAGCCGTAAGATCTTTAGTTGCCTGAATTGCTTCTGAAGGATCTTTGAGCATGTCTACAAGAGCTTCGGCTTGATATGATATTGGAGTAGAATCAAACAAAACGGTTGCTTGATATTCTGCAGTTTCCAGTGGAGCAATGTCTTTTCCCATATTTTTACCTTGGATTTGGAAATATGTGTCAAGCTGTTCCTGTGGATTAAATCCCGGCATTTCTTGGGCTGCCATGGCAACAGCCACCATTGACATAACAACATTGGGTTTCATGGCATCAAACATTTTGAGGTCAACGCCGGGAGCAGGTGCCCATTTTTTGAACTCCTCATTAATGACTGTGAAATCTTCGGGAGAAATAACTTTAGAAAGTGTACTGTCGGAAGGAGCAATCATATGTGGCTGCATCGCCAAAGCTAAAGCCATTTGATCTTGAGTCATGTCGATCTCTCCGATAATCTGAGTAGCGGCTTCGAATGGTTTGTCTGCCCCGGTTTTTTCAATCACGGAGATCGGAGCTATATGATGAGTCCCGAAAAGGAAAGAAGGCGAGGAAAGTCCATTTCCTTCAATTTTATAAAGAATCTGACTGCTTGCAGGCAGAGTGGAGAGGAGAAGAAGGGAAACAAATAAATTCTTAAGTTTCATTTTGAGTAAATATATAATGAATTAATAAAGTATTATAGATAGTGTCTCTGAAAAATTCCAAACTTATTTTTCTGCGTCATTTTTGAAATCATTTTAGATAAGATACCCAGTCTTTATAAAACTGCATTACATGATTTCATGTATGTCAGGATAGATAAGTTGAGAAATTGACTGAATTGTTAGTCGTAAAAGTAACAAAAAAGTTTCAATCCTTTTCAAGAAAAAAGATTTATTTTTCGTATAAATTATGAAAAAGACTGATTGGATAGGGGAGTATAAGGTTTTTTTATTACTTTTGTTGAAATTTGAATTAATCCCGTTTATGGACAATAAGACACTTATAGATATTCTTTCGAGGCGTCTTGACTTGTCAAGAGATTCTGTGATTTCTCTGATTGATTGTCTTAGTCAGACAGTAGGAGATTGCGGTGCTTCGCTCGATAGCATAACAATTCCTAATTTCGGAACTTTTGAACCACGCAAACGGCTTGAAAGGGTGGCAGTGCATCCGGCTTCCGGTAAGAGATTGTTGGTCCCTCCAAAAATAGTTCTTACTTTTAAACCTTCGACATCATTAAAACAGAAAATTAGGAATGGAGAATAAGATTACATTGCCCAAATTGGCGGTTATGCTTGCACTTGCTTCCGGCAAACAGAAGAAGGTTTGTGAAGATTTTCTGAAAGAGCTTTTCACGGTTGTTGCGGAAGAATTGGAGAAAGGTGGAAACGTAAGGATAAAAGGGTTCGGTACATTTAAATTAATTGATGTCGAGCCTCGGAAAAGTGTGAACGTAGTTACAGGAGAAGACACTACTATACCCGGGCATCTTAAAGTGATATTTGTTGCTGCTAAAGAATTGGCTTCAAGAGTAAATCTTCCTTTTGATGCTTTTGAAGCAGTCGAAATATCCGATGATTTATCAACTACAGATCTTGAAGGTGATGCTGAACCGTCTGATGATAATTCAGGGTCTGAAACGGATGTGCACAATCCGAGTAAACAAGGAGATGGTGGGGAAGCATTAGATTTTGTATCTTCTATTATAGATTTTGATCCTAAAATTGACTTGAAGGAGAAATATAATTGTGATGATGAAGAAGTAAAGGACTTCGAATCTCCGATCTCAACAGATTCAAATGAAGTAAATTCCGGCTCTACTGAGGATAAGGAAATTTTAGGAGGAGAGGACAAATCACCTATAAAAGAGATAGGAGAAAATGTTCCTTCTGATTCAGCAGCTATTGGGATTAAGGCTGAAGTGTCTTCTCCGGAAATAGAATTTGATCCATACGAAGAAGCTCCTTCCGGTAGACATCGGTTCGCCTGGGGTTTTGTTTCAGGTTTTATTGCTGCTTTAATTGGATGTGCAGCCTTTGTAGGCATTTGTTATTTTTACGGCTACAATTTCGATTTCTATAAAACAGGACAATTGGCAGAAATTCCTTCTGAGACTTCAACTGGGGAAATTGTTATTGTACCAGACAGTTTGCATGTTGATAGTGCGTCAACATTATATCTCTCTGATTCTATTGTTAGTACGAAAGGTAATTCTCATGAAGAAGATCCGGTGCCTACTAAGGTTTCAGATGAGCCGGTCTATGATACTGTTTCTACAACTCGTTATTTAACTACGATCGCCAAGGAGCATTATGGGAATTTTAATCTGTGGCCTATAATTTATGAAGAGAATCAAAAAATTCTCGGTCATCCTGATAGGATTCCACCGGGTACTCGAGTAGTTGTGCCTCCATTGTCGAAATATGGAGTCGATCCTAAGGACGCGGAGCAAATAAAGGTTATAAAACAGAAGGGACTTGATATTTATGCCCGATTTAAGTAAATTATATAAAAAGTTAGTATTCTTTTTAGTTGCCTAATTTTTAGATATTTAAGGGAGTAGGGGGATAAATCGAAAATTAAAA
>CAZXHO010000151.1:0-5846 GCA_964640365.1 uncultured Sangeribacter sp.
TATTGACTATTTAGCTTATAAGAGGTAATTTTGCATAGAGATATCCTCCTCGCCATAATATCATCCAAATTTGTAATTTTTAATGCAATGCATAGTATTAAAATAACGCTAAGACATCTATTCTTTAGTTTACTCAGCATGGGGGTAATAGTTTTCGTTCCCACAACTTTGTCATCTTGTGGTTCTCACGAGCATCACGATCATGAAACAGAAGAACATGAACATAATCATGACCATGAAGCAGAAGAACATGATCATGACCATGAGCATGGACACGATCATGAAAACGAAGATCATGGCAAAAAAGGGTCTGAGCATGGGGAGGAAGGACATGGAGCCGGAATACATATGGAACCGGAAGATGCTGAAAAATATGGAGTGGTTACAAAGGAAATCAGTGCCGGGGAATTCCGGGAAGCTGTAAAGACTTCGGCAGAGATACTTCCATCATCAGTTGATATGGCTACCGCGAGTGCTCCAACTTCAGGAATTATTTCGCTTGTACCCGGCATAACTCAGGGAACTTCGGTGAAAGCCGGACAGGTTGTGGCGAGAATAAAATCAACCGGTGTGAGTGGTGGAGATGCCAATGCTTCTGCTAAGGTGGCGATAGACAACGCAAAACGTGAGCTTGACAGAGTTACACCATTGCTAAAGGATGGACTCGTAACCAAAAAAGAATATAATGAAGCTTTAGCTGCCTATGAAGCGGCAAAGGCATCCTATAGCCCGGTAGCAGCAGCCGGAGTTGTTACTGCACCTCGTGCCGGTGTCATTACCGTTATTACTGCCGGAGAGGGCTCATTTGTAAATACAGGAGACCCCGTTGCTCTGATATCCGGAATAGGACGACTAACCTTGCGAGCTCTTCTTCCAATCCGCTATTCCTCTTTAGTTCCTGTGTTAAGCGGTGTGGTTATTACACCTCACGGAGCATCGGGAGAAACAATTGATTTGTCTCAGTTTGGAGGAAAATTTATTTCTTCTTCCTCCTCCGCTTCAACTAATTCTCCCGGCTATATAACCGTTTATTATACGTTTGATAACTCAGCTCCCGTAATATCCGGAAGTGCTTCTGAAGTCTATCTGCAGGGGAATCTTCGTAAGGGTGTTGTTTCAGTTCCGATAAGCGCCCTTTCAGAACAGCTGGGCGAAAAGTTTGTGTATGTAAAAACCGGCGAGCATGAATATGAAAAACGGAATGTCAAGATTGGTTCTTCAAATGGAAAAGAAGTGGAAGTAAAGAGCGGTCTTAATTCCGGAGAGCACGTGGTTATCAACGGAACGACTTTTATCAGACTTGCTGAACAGTCAACAGTAGTTCCTGAGGGACATTCTCACAATCATTAATTTTCAACAGAAGATTGTAAGTTATGCTTAATAGAATAATTAAAGGATCTCTTGATAACCGTCTTGCTGTCTTGGTTTTGACCGGTCTACTGCTAATTGCCGGGGTGGTGGTGATGATGAGAATGGAAGTGGATATATTTCCCGATCTTAATGCACCTACCGTGGTGGTTATGACAGAAGCCCCCGGGATGGCACCCGAAGAGATAGAAACTACCGTCACTTATCCGGTTGAAACTGCTGTTAACGGAGCGTCGGGTGTACGTCGAGTCAGATCTGCCACCACTACAGGTTTTTCAGTTGTGTGGGTTGAATTTGATTGGAATACGGATGCTTATCTTGCTCGCCAGATCATATCGGAAAAACTGTCTGAAATAGATGGTTCGCTTCCACCCGGGACAGGGAGTCCAACCCTCGGAAGTCAGTCTTCAATTCTGGGGGAAATGATGATAATCGGTTTGACTTCTTCTGACACCACTGTTAATTTACGCGAGCTACGGACTATTGCCGATCAGCAGATCAGACCCCGAATTCTTGCCTTGGGAGGAGTCTCTCAGGTTTCCGTTATAGGTGGTGATGCCAAGGAATATCAGATACGGCTCTGTCCTGCGAAAATGCAACGTTATAACATCTCACTCATACAGGTGCGAGATGCAACTTCCGGCATGAACCGTAATGTGGCAGGTGGAGTAATATATGATTATGGCAACGAATATATAGTAAAGGGTGATTTCAGCACATCTGATCTTGAGGAAATAGCCAATACTTCTGTAGGATTATCAGAAGAGGGAACTCCGATCAGGCTTGCCGATATTGCAGACATAGAGGAGGGAACCGAAGAACCAAGATTGGGTACTGCCTCTGTTCGCACCGTCCCTGCGGTATTACTTACAGTGGCTAAGCAACCGGGAACAGGAACAATCGGACTAACTGAAAAAATAGATGCGGAACTTTCTTCACTTTCTCATACCTTCCCAAAAGGTGTAGAGATTCACACTGATATCTTTCGTCAGGCTGATTTTATCAGTAGTTCTATATCCAATCTTCAAGAATCTCTGTTTGTCGGTGCAATATTTGTTATAGTGGTGCTTTTCTTCTTCCTGCAGAATATCAGAACCACTATCATTTCACTTGTTGCTCTACCTCTTTCGGTTCTTGTAACCCTTATAGCTTTATATTTTATGGGTTTTTCTATAAACACCATGAGCCTTGGAGGAATCGCAATAGCCATAGGATCGTTGGTGGATGACGCTATAGTGGATGTGGAAAATGTATATAAGCGTCTTAGGGAGAGGAAAGATTCCGGAGCAAGTATTCTTAAAATAGTATATGATGCCTCTAAAGAAGTACGTATGCCTATTTTCAATTCTTCATTGATTATTATGGCATCTTTCTTACCCCTTTTCTTCCTTCACGGAATGGAGGGAAGGATGTTGAAACCCTTGGGTATCTCTTTTATTGTTGCTCTGGTGGCATCTACTCTTGTGGCACTTACAGTTACTCCGGTGTTATGTACATATCTACTTGGAAGTAAGAAAGCTATGTCTCATCT
The DNA here is from genome assembly GCA_964640365.1 of uncultured Sangeribacter sp. Taxonomy (GTDB): domain Bacteria; phylum Bacteroidota; class Bacteroidia; order Bacteroidales; family Muribaculaceae; genus Lepagella. Next base: position 2,900 of record CAZXHO010000151.1, read on the forward strand.
TGATAAGCAGCCCTGGCTTGCCCAGAAATTAAGTATCGCTTACAAAAAGTCTTTGAAGAATGCGCTTTCTAATCCTAAACCTTGGTTAATTGGAACAGGTTGTCTGTTTATAATTTCCTTAGTACTTTTCTTCACCCTTGGAAGAAGCTTTTTACCACCGTTCAACGAGGGTTCCCTTACCATTAATGTGAGTACTCTTCCGGGCATATCTCTGGAACGCAGTGATGAAATGGGTCGTGAGGCAGAAAAGATTATTATGTCTGTGCCGGAAATAAAGACAGTAGCAAGGAAAACGGGTAGAGCGGAACTTGATGAACATTCTTTAGGAGTAAATGTCAGTGAGATTGAAGCTCCTTATAAACTGGATAACGGACGTTCGAGACGTGAAATGGTTGCTGAGCTTCGTGATAAACTTTCTCATCTACCCGGAGTAAATATTGAGATAGGTCAACCTATTTCTCATAGAATAGACGCTATGTTGTCAGGTACCGAGGCTCAGATAGCAATAAAATTATTTGGTCCGGATTTATCAGTTCTTAATTCACTTGGAAATAAAATAAAAGGAGTTGTTAAAACTGTTCCGGGTGTTGTAGATGCCAATATCGAACAGTTAATGGAGCGCCCTCAGTTGGATATTCAGCCAAGACGCGACATGTTGTCTTATTATGGCATTTCCATGTCTGAATTTGCAGATTTTATTGGTTTGGCACTTGCAGGTGAGGCGGTTTCACAAGTTTATGAAAATGGATATCCGGTTAATCTTACATTACGTATAGAATCTGATGCACGCAATTCCATAGAAAGTATCGAGTCACTAATGATTGACTCCCAAAAGGGAAAGATACCATTGAGTGCTGTTGCGAATGTGATTTCCACCTCGGGACCTAATGCTGTTAACCGGGAAAACGTGAGTCGAAGAATCGTGATTTCAGCTAATGTTGATGGCAGGGACTTGCGCGGAGTAGTAGATGAGATTAGCAAGGAAGTTGAAAGTAAGATTGACTTGCCAACCGGTTATTTTGTGAATTACGGAGGTCAATTTGAGAGTGAACAGTCTGCGTCCAGAACACTTGCCTTGGTTTCAATTATTTCAATAATAATAATTTTCCTCTTACTCTACGGACAATATCATAGCGGAAAAAAGGCAGGAATAATTATGCTCAATATGCCTCTGGCTCTCATTGGCGGTGTGCTTATTCTTCGCTTTACCTCGGGTGAAATGAATATTCCGGCGATTATCGGTTTTATCTCACTGATGGGAATAGCAACAAGAAACGGAATGCTACTAATGTCAAGATATGAGACACTGAAAGAAGATGGAGAGGGTCTGATGGAAAGAATTATACACGGATCCGCCGATAGACTCAATCCTATTTTGATGACTGCGCTTAGTTCAGCATTAGCTCTAATTCCACTCGCCGTACGGGGAAATCTTCCCGGTAATGAAATTCAGTCTCCACTTGCAATCGTGATATTAGGCGGGTTGCTTTCTTCAACATTTTTAAATATCTTTGTAGTCCCAATTATTTACTCTATAGAGAATAAGAAGAAATGAAACGCACCTTTATAACTTTTGCCCTTCTGGTTACATCCTGCTTTTGGGTAATTGCTTCTGATTTCGACCGTGCTTTGAATATTTTGGTAAACAATAATTTAGAAGCAAAAATAAATTCAAGACGCGGGGAAGCTGAAATAGAGACATTAAAGTCGGAAAATATACTGGAGGGTCCCGAAGCGGAATTTTCAAGGGTTTGGGGCACGAATGAAGAAGTTGGCAACAAGATGGCAATTTCTGTGTCGCAAGGATTTGACTGGCCGGGATTATATGCAGCCAGGAGAAAGGCTATTCGTACTGCCGAGTCAGCACTGGAATTCTTACGCCAGTCTACGATGCTCGAAACACGTCGCGATGCACGAATGCTTCTTATAGATTATGTTCATAATGCCCAATTACTTGAACTTCAGAAACGATATGCTGCACGTTTGGACAGTATGGAATCATATTATAAGAAAGCTTCTGAAGAAGGTCTTGAAACCAAATTGGATTATAATAAAACCGTGATAGAACGCATTGGGGTTCATAGAGACCTTCATCAACTTGAACGCGACCGCAAGGCTTTGATTTTAAAAATTCAGGCTTTCAATGGAGGGAATAGCCCTTCTGAGATTTTATCTATGATCGGCACCGATTATCCCGAGGTAAATAAATCACGTCTTATTTCATCAATTGAATTAATTGAAGAAAGAGATCCTGGGATTGCTGCTGCAAGACTTCAGGAAACAGCTGCACGTCAGAATATGAAAATAGAGAAAATGTCCGGTTTGCCGGGTTTCTCTGTAGGATATGAACATGAAACCGAACTTGGTGGTGGATTTAATGGTTTTTCGGTTGGTATTAAATTGCCAACTTGGTCAAGAAAGCATTCAAGAAAAGCTGCCCTAATAGAAGCAGAACTGGCGTCGGGAGATTTGGCTATTGCATTGAAACAGCGAAAGGCAGATTTCGAATCAGATATTTCTCAGCTTGATTATTATGAACTTTCAATATCTGAATATGCACCTATCGTAAAAGATGACTCAAGCTTGAAATTGCTTCATAAAGCTCTGGAGGCTCAGCAGATCACTCTATTGAATTATATGGATGAATCCAATTATTTTCTACAAGCTCATCGTGATTATCTGGATTTGGTATATGAATATCATCTGACTATAGCCCGCCTTTCATATTACGAGTAAGTCTATAATTAATAAGCACCTAATTTAACCTGAAAACGGCCCGTATGGAAATTTCCAGTACGGGCCGTCTTACTAACTATATAAAATAAAACAAAATGATTTCAAACTGTCTGCAATCCTTCTCGGTTACCTAATCTCACTTCTCTATATTTATCAATTATTTATGATTAATAATCGGAGTAGTCAGAAGTGAGAAGAGAAACTGTCGAGG
>CAZXHO010000152.1:0-5786 GCA_964640365.1 uncultured Sangeribacter sp.
GTTCACAAACCATTTGAATAGTATTGCGAACCAAGTTGTAACATCACAAATCCCCTTTAGGAAGATTGAAAGTAAAATCTCTTTTTGTCTTTTTATCTTCTTTTTCGTCAAAAGAATCAGGAGATTGCCAACATTCAATCATGGATAGTACCTCGGCTCCTGATTCAACACCATGATGCCAAGCCAAATAGTGAGGATCTTGCGCCATTACCTCCAATAGCAATGACTTTACCTTATCAAGAGTATGCGGTTTGAAAAGATATTTATTGTTGATTTCTTTACCGCTATTTAGGTCGATAGAATGAAAAGTTTCCGTATACATACCGTGTCCCAATCCCTCCCGATCATATTTGTATTTGCTAAATGTTACGAATTTAGGAGTTTCAACATGAGCCTTGATTGCTATATCCAATTCCATCGATACTACAGGAGATAAGTTGGCACTTCTCTTCCACTCTTCAACTGTTTTATTAACAATGAAATCTGATAATGCTTCCATATTATTTGTAATACCTGTGTACTCTTTTTCAAGCTGTAAAGTGGGATTATATCCTATGTATAAAGCTGTGTAAGGTGGTACATTGACTTCAATATTTCCTGTTCCACAAGCCAGATTGCACACATACTGATTTATAAGATCAGCATTTTGTTCTTGTTCATCTTTATAATCCACTCCAATACTGACAAATCCCGTATATTCAATTTTACCCAATTCCTCCATCATAGCTGTGTCTATACATACCTCAGATTGTTTTTCCAATCTTTTGAATTTGTCAATCGGCTTAAGGAATTTTTTAATTTTTTCAAGGGCATCGGGACTTCCTAAGTTGACGGTCTCTTCTCTGGTGATCAGACTTAGTTTAAGAGTTGCAGGACCAATGGAATCACAGTTCAACATTATGTCATCACCTACAGGAATAGTATCAAAATACCATCCTCCCCACATTGACACATCTCCGTTATATCCAAATGAATGACCTGCAGCATACATGATAGTATCGAGCCATAATTTTTCAATATATTTTTGCGTGTCCGGCGAGACTGTTTCATCAACATAAATAGTATCAGACAATGATTGGGTAGAGCGATAAGAGGTGTTACAACTACTATTAATTATACAGAACAAAGCAATGACGTAAGGCAATACGATAAGCATGAATGGAAATTTTCTCATAATCGATCGAAATAATTTAAATGTAATATGCAATGGAATTCAAGTATCTTGGAATTTGGATAATATCATGCGACATAATCTACATGTTATATTTCCTGATTTAATCTCTTTACAAGCAATTCTGCTTCCGGACGAATTTTGTTCATCTCTTTCCAGTCAAGAGCTTGAAAAGGAACGATGACTCGGGCTTTCTTATCTATGTATCCATAGAGAACGGATTCGTCATTGTCTTCCATTCCAAATCCGTCTTCGTCCATAAAGTACCTACCTTCAGGATATAAAGTCCATTCAACAAGGGCAACTCCATTTTTGAATTGTTCTATTGCAAATCTTTGGTAATAGGCAGAGAATGAATACGCGTTTGAGTTGTTTTCAAGTGTTCTGACACTCTTCCAGTCGATATCCTTTTCTGTTAAGAAAGTAAGTATAAGGTGTTGATTCATCATTTCGTATGCTTCCTTTGCATCATGATTGATAAGGAACCGCTCACGCCAGTAACCTGAGATTACCTCTTTAACGATTTCCATACCATCGTCCCGATTTTTCATTCGGGAATATGGCAGACGGTCATATATTGATTTCTGAAGCTCGATGTATAGTTCTTTTGGGTTCATAGAAATAGCTGATAATATGATTAATATAGTTATTCAGATTATTATAAAATAATAGAAAATGTCAACGAAATAATATATTCCATTTTTATTAGTCGTTAATCTTCTCGCCTTTACGATTTATCATTATACATTCAAATGTATCTGGAATTTGACATTGATATACTCCGGGAGTAACCACTTCTATGTCAGAATATAGAGGTGGAGTTTCAGGAGTCCCTTGCTTTGTCATTAATCCATAATAGTTATTGACTGAATATTTAAGCATTTCATCAACAGCCTGTTTCTGATTACCTTCATTATCAAATTCGTTGAGATAGTATACAAGATGGGAGGTATCATCAAAAACAAACCCATCAAGGAGTTTACCCTCATAGTTATATCGACTTTGAGAGTGGTCTACCTTAGTCACTGTAATACCGTTTTGTGGATGTATATAAACTTGTTCGAAGTCCATGGGCATTATGAACTGCCCAATTGTGTCTACAACACCCCATTTGTCATTATTCACAACATACCACATATTTCTTGCGCCAATATGGATGTCCTGATACATTGGTGGTAGCTCCCAATTCCCGTATCTGTCCAAGAGCCCATACTTACCATTCACAGGGATAGCAGCAAAATTTCCGTGATATACATAACTATCATAGTCCGGTGCACGTAGGAACTTCTGTTTGTGTATAGGTGAGCCTGAGTGATCAATAAAAAATACTGAATCCCCTTCACACACACCGGCAACCCCATCTGTAAACGACCATGCGGCATCATATCTGAATGGAATCACCACCTTTGCAGTAAAGCGATTTACAAAACCTCGTTTATCTCCCTTTGCCACTATGATAAGACTGTCGTTATCTTCTGGAATAGCTATCCAGTCTATGTTTTTAATTATTTTCTTCTTGGTTCGGGAATCATAAATATAAGACTTACCTTCATTGAATCCGTTATTGCGATATTTGAAATTAGGACTGATACGGGAATCATACCTCGCTTCCCAAGAAGAGTTGTAATAGCTGCGCCTGATAACCTCATCATAGAAAGCATAGCATATCATACACGTGAAAGCCAATAAACAGAGGGTTAAAATTGTACATAGGACCCTCCATAAAGGTGTTTTGTTTTTCCAAGAGAAAATGTTGCAAACGAACTGCCAAATACCCCTGAATAATATGGTAATCCACATCTTAAAAGAAATTTTCTTTTTCATTGCCATTAACTTTTAGTTTTACAATATATCTTGATTTTGCTTTAAAGAGGAAAACTGAATCAAAGAATCTATCATTTATGTTAAACTTTTATACCGTTTTTCTGCATATGGTTGAAATAAATTAAATTAGGCAGAATACTTCTAATTTTTTTTGTAACTTTACGAATTATAACTAATCATTATTTACTGGTATGATTTCTCCTTCTTTTATGTTGCTATCCGTGCCCGATACAGTTTCAATATCTGTTAATACAAAAGAGATTATCCATCATACATGTCCAAAAGTGACTTCGGAATTAGACATTGCTTTAACTCATGAAATAGCTACTTCAATTCTTTGGGGTATTGGATTAGTAGGCTTTATAATAATATTATGTGTTACGATTTTAGCTGTGTCTAAGTATCGCACGCAGAGGCTTAGGCAAGAATATGAAAAAGAGAAACGGAAATCTGAGAAAGAAATTCAAGAACAAAGAGCCAGGCTGGAATCTGCTTGGCGTTGTCTTAATGATTTTTATAAGAAAAAAGAAAATGGCGTGACTGAGAAGGAAAAAGAAATGGCGGAAGCATCTTGGGAATTTCTTACTAATTCTTTAAATGAGCCCTCAAAGTCAAAATCGGAGGATAAAGAATGAAGTCACTAACTTATTACAAGGGAGGACTATTGATTATAGCCGTAGCTTTGATTTTTTCGCTGATTTCTGTCAGTGATACTTTTGGCATGTGGTTAACCGTTGGTCTATTGCTTGCTGGAGGAATAACGCTTTTGCTTTCTTTGATTCTCCAGCTGAAAAATGCGATTATAAAACCGTTTCATAGGCTTTATGCCAAAGATTTTTATCTGAAATTTATGGCAACATTAATGGGGTTCTTCCTAATTGTGGGGACCTTGTTATACATGTATGTATTCTATACCATAGGTAATGATCCTGCAGTAATAGAAGAGATTGGCCATAAGGTTCAGTTTTCCAACATCGAATATTTTTTACGATCCTTGATATGCTCGCTTGACCTGTTCATGCTTGATGTGGACAGTAATATTCTTGACAGACTTGATGGACATTCCGCACTGAAAGGATGGTTGGCAGTTCAGGCAGTTTTATCTTTTGCATGTACGGTAACAATGTTGATTGGATTGGTTTATTCCCGTCTAAATGCATATTATAAACTTAATTATGCCACAAATATTAAAGACTCGAATAATCATCTGTACATATTTTTTGGAAATAACGAACCAACAGAATTACTTATAAAGGATATTATTAAAAGTGATGGTAAAGCAATTGCAATCATAATTGATGAAGCAAATGTAAATGAAGATGGTAATGATGAATGGGAAGGTATCGTAGGGCTTATATCCCATAAACCTAAGATATTTAAGACTGTAAGAAAGATAGGTGCTCACGTGGCTTTAGCGAGTCAGCAACTTGATCAAATCGATGAAGAGATTGCTACGCGTGAGGATTTTGATGCTTTCGGATATCTTGGTTTGTCAAAAATTAGGAAATTAATTCAAAAGTTATCACAAACCGATAATCCTCAGCTTCATATTTTCTTTATGGGGGAAGATGAAGAACTTAACATACGAAACATCATTGCTTTGGCTAAGGATAAAACAATTTCATCTTTAGCTAAAAACAAAGCTTTATTTCACCGTATCTATTGTCATGCCCGTTATAACGGACCTAACAGGGTGATTCAAGATGTTGCTCTGAAGAAGCATCTCAATATCAAAATTGTTGATTCATCGCATATCGCAATTGAATTACTTAAGCTTGATCCTAAATGCCATCCTGTGAATGTGGTTAAGATCAATGATGATGCACTAGCAACTGTTGACTCAACATTGAAAACATTGATTGTTGGCTTCGGAGAAGTTGGACGGGATGCTTTCCGGTTTCTATATGAATTCGGAGCTTTTGTAGATTCTCATGATACTAATATTCGTAGCCCTTTCGAATGTGTTATAGTTGATAATAATATAAAAGATATAGCGGGGACTTTTATGGCTTCCATGCCGGGAATTTTCAGAGCTGAAAACTGGGGAAAGATGGGAAATTCATCAATTAGGTTTGAAAATATAAATTTCAATAGTAAGCAATTTTATGATAAAGTTCTATATAAATATAGATTTCTTGAAGATGTCAATTATATAGTCATTTCCATCGGCAATAATGATGAGGCTATTGCCTTAGCCTCCAGAATATTCAATCAGGTGAGGCGAGTGAGGGATGATCTGTCAAATCTACGGATATATGTTCGCTGCACTGACAATAATAAAGTGGAGGGTATTCAAAAGATTGCCGACCACTATAATTATGGGTATGGAGAAGGTGAAAAGAATGTGCCTGTTATTCATATTTTTGGACAACCGGAAAAGACTTATACATATGATCTTGTGGTAAGCGACCACTTGATTGAGATGGGAAAACTTTTCCATAAAAAATACTGTGCTCTCAGTGGAGAAGGCTCCAGCTGGAGTGAACGGCATAGTAAACTGACACAAACCGGGATTCCTAATATAGAAAAATTGAGAAAATTACGACGTCAGGAATCTCAGGATAGAGCAAATGCTCTTCATGCCGGGACCAAGATGATATTTTTGAAAGAGGCAATGAACTATCTGGCAAATGTAAATAATACAACTGTGGATTGGTATTTATTCCTTTTGAAATATTTTAAAGCAGATGGCTCGGCAAATGTCATATATTCCGAAAAAGAGATCCATTATCCTCAATTAACAGATAAAGAGAATGAAATAATTCTTCATTTAGCCATGTTGGTACATCTT